>JAESSR010000296.1 GCA_016764015.1 Phycisphaerales bacterium | reverse complement strand
CGACATCAAAGCTCATCATGCTTGATGCGTCGCACTTCTTGCCGTTCATGCAGTCACAAGAAACCGCTGGGTATCTCAACGCGTTCTTTGATCGCCATGATCAAGCGGGCGTTGCGCCCGAGACTGGGTATTTGAATCTTTCGCCGGTGCCTGACCGGCATGGAGCGAACGAAGCGCTGCATCGCATTGCAGATTGGGTCTGCGTGTGCCTTGGTGGGTGCAGTTAATTGCAGTTGTGATACTTGTTCGCTACTGCACCATTGCAGGGCTCGTGATCACGATGCTGTTTGCCTCGATGATGAGTGTGGACTTTGGCATTGCGATACTGGGGATGATGGTCGGACGGAGTTGGTGGCTAATACATGGAGCCCACCGGATTGATCGCCCGTTCTATCTACTTGGCTGGGTGCGCGGGGTCGCGTATGTGCTCGGCGTGTTCATCGTCGGGTTGTCGGGCGGCGGCATCACTGTTTGGCTTACTGAACGATATGGAATCATCGGATTCGCTCTTGGATTCTTGATATTCCTCGGCGTGCTCTCAGGGATGCGGCTCATCGTCACATGGGAAGGACGACAAAGGCTCAAAGGCGAGTTCAACCGGATCACATGCCATGAGTATTGGGTGACGGGGTTGGTGTACCTGCCGATGATTTGGTGGGGTGTCAAACGGATCATTCGCCGAAAGGGCTTGGTGGAACTGACCTCGGTGAATCCCGGATACGCCCACGACGGCGGGATCATGTGCGAATCAAAGATGGACATCAATCTCAAGCTCGGCGACGGGACGGTTGACGATGGAGCCGTGCTGCACTGTGTGCTGATCGAGGAAAACGAGCACTTACAGCAGCGGATTGATCGAGCGATTGAAGCCATCCGCAATGATTCCCATCTCGGCGGGCTGCCGGTGTATTGCAAGCCCGACCAGGGCGAACGCGGGCGGGCGGTGGCGATGGTCAAGACGGAAGAGGATCTCATCGCATACTGCCAAAGCAACGATGAACCGTTGTGATTCAACAACGCCACTCCGGGGCGATGGAGGTTGGGGTGCTCTGGGTTCGGAATATTGAGTCGATTACCAATGCGAACTATGACGGGCAGTCCGGGTTTATCTATGCGATCACGCTCAAAGAGTTCCCGGCTGTAATTGGTGATGGAAAGCGCTCGGTTCGTCGATTGATCCTGGGCAATAAACGCTATCGGGCGCAGAGCCGAATGTTCTTTGATCGGATGAACGATGAGTTCGATGAGTTGGGCAATGTGCCCGCGATTGGGGAATCCGTGTCGCTCGGGGCGATGGGCGATCATTCGCAAGGCGCGAAGTTTACCGACGGGACACACCTGATCACCGATGCGCTCACCACTCGTATTGGCGAAATCGTCGATCGGTTTGTTGATGAGCAAGGACGCGGGTTTGATATCGGCCGATTTGATCTGCGCTGCGATTCGCTCGAAGAGCTGGCCAAGGGCGAGGGGTTCGGGATTGTTGAGCTCAACGGGCTCACGAGCGAGCCGACCAACTTGTACGATCCCAAGCGATCGATTTTCTGGGCATGGAACATGCTCTGCGGCTACTGGCTCCACGCCGAGCGGATCGCCAAGGTGCGTGTCGCGACCAATACCGGCGAGCCCGTCGATCGAGCAACCTGGAAGAAAATCAAGTGGGCACTCGTGCGGGTGATGTTTACATAACCCTCTTGCGAGACCGATGCCTTGCGAGCGATCGATGTATATCCTTTGGTTCACCCTCTTCCCACTGGAACCCAAGGAATCTTGATTATGCCATACGCGATTGACGAAACCCACGACCAGAACCTGAAGTCTTGGGTGGAGAGTGCGAACGATCCGAAGAGTGATTTTCCGATTCAGAACCTGCCGCTGTGCGAAATGGTGGATCGAGAACATGGATGTGAGTGTATTGATGGTGTACGAATTGGTGACCAAATACTCGACCTGAATGGCCTTCTCCAGACTCGCTTGCTTGATCCTCACCTGAGGGCCAATATGATCGGTAATGGTTCTATTATTAAATGCTTTGGACGATTCAAACCCGTTCAGCGCTTGGCCATCCGCAAGCGACTTGTAGAACTACTATCGACATCTGATACATCTACTCAAAAAATAGTCGCAAAGTACCTTTACCCTGCTTCCGATTATCAAACTGACTTGTACACGATCGGCGACTACACAGACTTCTACGCCTCACTCTACCACGCGACCAATGTCGGCTCCATGTTCCGCCCGGACAACCCGCTGCTGCCCAACTACAAGCACATTCCTATTGGATACCACGGCCGTGCGTCGTCGATCGTCACATCAGGCACGAACATCAAACGCCCCGTCGGGCAGCAAGCACCAGCTGAGGAAGGCGGATCACCGGGGTTCGGCCCCTGCAAGCTGTTGGATTATGAGATGGAGATGGGCGTGATCGTCGGTCGCAGCAACGAGCTCGGCGAGCCGGTTTCGATCGAAGATGCAGAAGATCACATGCTCGGGCTGTGCATCCTCAATGACTGGTCGGCCCGTGATTTGCAGAAGTGGGAATATGTGCCGCTGGGCCCGTTCCTGGCGAAGAACTTTGCATCGACGGTGTCGCCTTATATCGTGACAATGGAAGCGCTCGCACCGTTCCGGTGCCAAGCCCAAGAGCGCGATGCCGCTGATCCCCAGCCATTGCCCTACATGGATTCAGATGCCAACCGCAAAGCCGGCGGGTTTGATATCAAGGTTGAAGTCCACATCGCGTCGGCCAAGATGCGAGAGCAAGGCATGGAACCGGTGCACCTTTCGACGGCGAACTTCAAGGACATGTACTGGACGCTCGCCCAGATGCTCACCCACCACACGGTCAATGGTTGTAATCTTCAGCCCGGCGACTTATTGGGCTCCGGCACGATTTCAGGCACGACGCGTGATGCGCGTGGTTCGATGCTCGAACTCACATGGGACGGCGACCCGTTCGCCAATCCCCCAGTCATCGTGCCGGGAACCCAGCGGACGCCGATCGTCTTGCCAACCGGCGAAGAACGCAAGTTCATCGCCGACGGCGATGAGATTATCATGAAGGCCTACTGCGAACGCGAAGGTTTCCGCCGAATCGGGTTTGGTGAATGCCGAGGGATTATTGAGCCCGCACGGGAGGTCTAGTTTCGAGGGTGCCACTGCTTGACCGTCTTGGGCAAGCAGTGTCTTGATTCATTCACAAAGTTCAAAAGAGCACGGCTTGCCCTTCGGGTCAAGGCGTGGCACCCAGACCACTCAAATCATGGGCAGAACGGGCAGCGCTCGCCGGCGATGTACTCTGGTGCGCACCGGAGCTTTGTGGTCAGGGCATGTCCACAACCAGGGCAGAACTTGGCAGCATCAGATGGCGCGAGCTCGTGGTTGACGCCGACGCGCTCGTCGAAGACATAGCAATCGCCCTTCCACAGGCTCTCTTCCTGATGCACCTCTTCAAGATACTTTAATATCCCGCCTTCAAGATGAAAGACCTCTTCGAAGCCTTCTTCGAGCATCCACGCGGTGGATCGCTCGCAGCGGATGCCTCCGGTGCAGAACATGGCGACCTTTTTGTGGACCTTGGGATCGTAGTTCTTCTTGACGAACTCGGGCAGCTCACGGAACCGGGTGATCTTGGGATCGACCGCGCCCTCGAATGTCCCCGCGTGGAACTCGTACTCGTTGCGGGTGTCAATCAGCACAACCTCTGGATCAGAGATCAACGCGTTCCAGTCCTTGGGTTTGACATAGGTCCCGACCTGCCTGTTGGGATCGGCCCGCTCGTCATCGCCGATACTGATCAGCGACGGCTTGACCTTGACTTTGGCACGGTTAAACACATGCCCGGGGGCGTAACTGGTTTTTACTGGCAGATCCCCGAGCCCGTCGTGGGCCTGCATGATGGTGATGAACTGTTCGATAGATTCAGGCTTGCCACAGATGGTGCCGTTGATTCCTTCGTTGGCGAGCAAAATGGTGCCCAGAATATCCCGATCAAGCATGTGCTGTTTGAGAACAGGTGCCCAAGAATCACAATCATCGATAGCGACAAACTTGTAGAATGCGATCACTTCGTAGGCATCGGTTTTCATACTGATTCCCCCACTGCTCAACACAAGTCTCGTTCTGCTTCCGGGGACAAACCGGATCGCATCGATACTCACGGAGTAAGGAAAGTGGAGGACAGGGGACTTGAACCCCTAACTTCCAGCTTGCAAAGCTGGCACTCTACCAATTGAGTTAGTCCCCCAGCACCGAAAAAACGGGTGGGCGATGCCAAGAGACATCGGGGGCAAGTATAGCCCCCCACACCGTGTTCAATCCAGTGGTTGAAAATCGCAAATATATCGATGCCTGGGTGAAACGATGGTCGTATTGTACTGGCGTCTGATAACACACAGGAAGAGGAGAGATTTATGTACAACAATATTTGCACCAAACTGGCGGCTTTGTCGCTCGTCGCACTGGCAGGCTCGCCGCTTTGGGCCCAAAGCGCCAACGAAGATACTCCAGATGAAACGACTGATACAACTGAAACATCTGAAACATCTGAAACAACTTTGATCGAAGACGGGAACCCAATAACTTGGGTACTCACCGGCGGGACGATCTACTCAGATGAAACCGATTTCGATGATGACTCGGGCACACTCAAATCTTGGCGAACCTCTTTGGGGATCGGCGCCGAGATGGATTTGGGTGAAGGGCGATGGTCAATCGGAGTTGATGCAGTACACACCAACTACGAGTTCACGACTGTCTCAGGCGGGGGCGGTGGTGGCGGAGCACTTCGTGGAGGCGGAGGCGGAGGCGGAGCCATACTCGGTGTCTTCGACGATGTGACCAATCTCACGCTCAACTCTTCGTACCGTGGACAGATCAACGGTGATGATTCTTGGTTTATAGGAGCCATAGTGAATGCTGCGTATGAATCGGGCGCTGAGTTTGACGATTCGATCTCAGGTGGAGTCTTCGGCGGATACCGCCACAAGGTAAACGACAAGCTCGATCTTGGGATCGGGTTGGTTGTCAGAACTCGGCTCGAAGACAGTGTTTTAATTTTACCGCTGCCTCAGATTCGGTATGACATGGGCAACGGATGGATACTCGAAAGCCAGCGTGTCGGGCTCAGGGTGATGTACGCGATGAGCGATTCGCTCTCGTACGGCATCTCAGGCGAATATGAATCGGTATCGTTTCGGCTTGATGATTCCAATGCGATTGCAGCAGGAGCAGCGACCGAAACTCGGATCCCTGTCGCCTTTGAGGTTCTGTACAAGCCCAACAGCAAGTTTCGTGTGCATGGGCGAGTTGGCGCTGCACTTGGATCAGAGCTTGAGTTCTTCGACACTGATGGGAACACCGTTTCACAGCGTGATCTTGAAACAAGTATCTTCTTTGGATTGAGCGGCTCGTTCGTATTCTGAACTGAACAACTCAGTAAGATTCCATCACTCCTGCCTCGCGGGAGTTTTTTTATCGATCGCCTTCGAGCGAATCTGTTTGAGCTGGTAAATCTGCCAATGTGTTGATCGGCGACATTCGATCGGCAACCGATGGCGCATCACGCAATGAGGTGCTCAGAATCATCGGCGGATCGAGCGGGCGGTCTTCTGCGCCGACAGGTTCTGCTGCGATCGCCCGGATGACATCGGCCCCGGTGATTGCCTGGGCGAATGAGGTGTAGCGTCCATCGAGAAACTCGGTGCCCTCTCTTGAGAGGCACACAAAGACCTGCGAGCCGTTGGTGTTTGGGTCTGCGGATCGAGCCATGGACAGCACACCAAAGTCATGAGGAAGGTATGTTTTTTCAAGATCGATCATGTAGCCCGGTCCGCCCGATCCGGTGCCCGACGGATCGCCGACCTGGATCACGAATGGGCGTCCGTCTGCGAGTTTGGCGACGATGCGATGGAAGATAATGTTGGTGTAGAACCCGCCTTCGACCAAGTGCATGAAGTTGTATGCCGTGTTGGGAGCCGCATCAGGGCGCATACGGAAAACGATCTCGCCTGCGGTGGTTTGCATGACGACTTCTTGTTCGACATACACACGGAGTCCTGAGTAGACAACTTCTTCTCGTTCGCTTGATTGAATCTCGCCTTTCACGAATCTGCTTGAAAGCCGATCGTCTTCAAAGATCACGAGTGCGTCTTTTTCCTCAGTCACTTGGAGCGTCGTTTGATTCACCCGCGTGGCAATATTCGGCGTCACCATCGGCTGGAGCACCAAAGGCGAGCCAAAGGCTTGTGAATCCAGATACAACTGAGCCAGCATCACTTGATGGGATTGATCCCCCCAGATGTCGGGGCACAAGCTGGTGAGATCAGTTCGCCCACGCGCCGCCGGGGCGTTGTGGATAACTTCGAGTGTTCGAGGGTTGAGCAGCTTGATTGTGAGTTCGCCAAGAAAATCTTCAGGAGCGTCCACACGCACGACAACACGCTGACCCACACCAAAATAAAGCCGATCTGGAACAAGTTGGGCAAATAGATTTGCTGGCAATGCTGCGATCATGACCACCATCATGGTCATGAGGATGGAAGATGAAGTTGCGAGACGCGTGCATGGAGAGTGTGTGTGCATACGAGAGGATACGCATTGGAGCCGTTGGCGTTGCATCTTTGGTCGTAGATATCCAACCCCGCTCGTGGAATAAGATGGGCAAGCCAGAAACACACGCACACTGCATACACAGAGATACGATCTCAGCTTTACCATTGAGATTTGTTTTCAACTTACGGGTCTAGATCGACATCGACCGGATCTTCATCTTCATCGAGCCCATCAAGACGCATCCAAGCATCATTGACCGATGAGGATATCCCGCCATTGTCGCTGGTGCGGAGCAGGATGTCCGATGCGATCTGATCACCGACATCATTGAACCAGTTCACGGCGAGCCCGGCTTGGAGGACATTGAAACCACCCTCGTGGTTTAGGTCTTCATATGAGCGAAGGGTGTCTGTGACTAAGGCTGCCGAGGAAACGATGTTGTAGAGCACGCGAGAATCGTCCGGACCAGTCCCTCTATAGAGGTAGTTGACGATAAGCTCTGATTCGCTTTCGAGTAGAGCCCATTGATCGGTGGCATCTTCAAACTGGAAGTTGCCCTTGTGGCTTGGGCAGTAGAACACGCTTGGCGCTGTCACATAATCATTCTCAAAGAGATGCCCGAGTCCGTCCCATTGGCTGTTCAGATATCCAAACTCACGCGAGCTCAAGCGGACGGTGTCCATTCGCTCGGGTGATGGGTAGGAAAACGCATTTGAGCGTGGCGGCGCGAGGAAGACCGAGTTGGGAAGGCGATCATTCCAGTCTTGGGTGTACAAACTCACCCCAAGTCCGACCTGACGCATGTTTGAGCCGCAGACTATTTTCCGGGTTGATTCACGAACACCCGCGAGCGCTGGAAACAACAATGCGATCAGCACAGCAATCACGGCCATGGTCACCATCAGTTCGATCATGGTGAATGCAGACGCTACCGACAGCTTGCGGCTTTGATATACCCGCAAGGATGAGTTGACGCTTGGCATTTCACCTATTGGCTTCATACCAAAACGACCACGAGATGGCTTTGTGTTCCAATCCAATCTTGACCCGTTCTCTGGTCTAATAACCAGTTGCTTCTACTCAGTTCTTGTGATCTGAGCTCTGCAATTTTCCACTACAGCGATATCGCTGTGACCCGACGCATCTTCAAGGTATCGAAATCTGGGTCAAATTGCAACCCATGATCCTCAAATTTGCACCAGCATTGAATAAATATCGGCTCTTATAACCCAAACAAATCCCTCTTTTGCAGAGGAAATTTTTCAAAACCTTGTCCAAGACAACACTTGCATGCATCCGTTCGATCGGGTATTCGTATAGGACGCCGGTCTGTGAGTTGTTTTCACAGGCTCCGGGCGCGCTCGTGAACCCGGTGGAATATGAAGCAGAACGAACATAAAAACCATCCCGTCTCGGACGATGCTGCTGGGAAGCCAACAGCATCACCGAAAAAGGGCGCTCAGCGTCCTGCTCTCCCGCCGTTGCGGGCGAGTGATCTTACGGGTCAGAATAAGATTGATTACGAGTTGATGCAACGCGTTTCAACAAACCAAGAAGCCGCCGTCGGCGAACTCTATGACCGCTTTGGGTCACTCGTTTTCCGCATGGCGTATCAGTCAATGCCTACACGGGCAGAATCTGAGGATGCGGTTCAGGAAATATTTGTTCGACTCTGGCGTACTGCTGATCGGTACGACCCAAGAAAGGCGGCACTGGTCACCTGGGTCATGCTCCTCACACGCAGACACCTTGTCGACAAGCTGCGTCGCAAGCGGGCACGGATCAAAACCGCGATGCTTGATGATTCATTGGCATCGGGGATCGGCGCTTGGAACGAATCCAAGGCTGGATTACGAATGGAACACGACGAGCACTTTGAAGCGCTCGTGAAACAAATAGATACGCTCCCGGAGCTACAGAAAACTGTGGTCATGCGGGCCTACCTGGGTGGGCAGACACTCAGGCAGATTAGCGAAGAACTCGAAACCCCTTTGGGGACGATCAAATCCGCCTTAAGCAGGGCACTGGTTCGTTTGCGTGAACGAACCGGAGAGGAAGTGAAATCATGAATACCCACGAACTTATCGAATCTACGATGCTTCATGCATTGGGACTTCTCGACGATACAGAACGAGAAGCCTACCAAGCAGCATTCGACGCTGCCCCGGTATCCGTCCAAGAACGCGTCCGCGAAGACGCACGGCGGATGGCCGATCTTGGCGATCTCATCCCCGAGGTTGATCCATCACCGGAGCTGCGCTCGATGGTGCTCGCTGCCGTCCGCGCTGCGATGCGTGAAGATGAAAACGAAGCACGGATCGCTCAAACCAAGAGCGTGCCAGCATTAAGCCCAACTGGAAACCCTGTCATTGCCACAATCAATGCCCAAGGCGTTCAATCTGCGACCCATCGCTCCACCTCACAGCCCAAGCTTTCTTCGAGCCCACGGGTACACCGCGCTTGGCGTTTGGCGACTATGGGATTCGCAGCCGCTGCCATCGCCCTTGGCGTCATCACCATCAGCACCCTTGACACCTACAAACAGGCACAGTCGAAGGCACTCGTCGCCAATCTGTACGACACGATCGGGGCTCAATACCTCGAATCAACCATCTTCGATGCCAACACCCAGCGCGTTGCGTTGACCGCAAATAGCGAAGCGTCGAGAACCAACACCCGTGCGGTGGCCGCGATCTGGACCAACCCAGATTGGGATACCGCACGCTTGTTTGTCAAGAATCTCTCCAACGAACAAGACCAGCCATACCGCTTGGTCGTGCTCGACAGCGACGGCAATATTGTGCGTGAAATCGCAACATTCTTGCCCAATGGCGAGTTCCAAGATTTCGATGTTGATGTGAACCTTTCAACCGAACGAAGCTTGGCGATCTACCCATCGATTGCTCAGGATATCGAGCAATCAGTTCCCGTGCTGATGAGTTCCGAAGGCACCCTCTAACACACCAGTGGTTTTCAAATAAAACGGCGGGCTTATCACGAGCCCGCCGTTTTTTATGTATCAACTTCTGTCTCGACCTGATATCAAGCAATGCTCGATTACGCAGGCATTTCCCACTGTGAGTCATCGAGGATTCCTGTGACTCGTGAATCATTCTCGAACCGTGCTTTGGCGGCACTGAGTTTCTTCCAAAGAACGCCTCCGGTGACCAGGGTCAAGAGCATCCCAGAGCCAAAGATCATGCCTGCGGTTTCGATTCGGCGTGTATCGAGCGGCGAATCACTTGAAACCGCCGGCGCTTCGATAACGGTCAACGAGCTATCCGCCCGGCGCGCCCGTGCATTATTAGCAGCACTCGAGAGCGCTACCGCAAATGTATCGAGCACCCGCTGGGTACGCTCGGCACCCTCGCCACGGTATTCCATGACCATGGTTCCGGGCATTGCTGAAACGACATCGAGCGATTGTTCCATCTCACGAGCGAGTTTTCCGGGGATTGCAAACTCGGCGATCCCGCGTCGTTTCATACGATCCGCAGCCACTTCGATAAAACGAGCATCCGTTGCCAACGCGGTGATGTACACTTCCCATTGTTCCATGTCCGCTTCGGTGATTGTTGAATCACCCGATGCTGCTGCCATCGTCACCTTGGCCGCGTACATCCCAGGAGTCATGCGCCCGGCAACAAACCAGCTTGCAAAGGCGAGCACAAGCGTGATCGCAGAAATCCCGATCAACCCAAGGAACACCCCTGAACGCACTTCGCGCCCTTGGTATTTCCGCTGGGCCGACGAAATTGCTTCGTATGCGTCGGCTAGTTCGGCACGCTTGGTGAGCACCTGCTCGCACTGGTCGTAGCGTGAACGCAGGGCATCGGTTGCCATACGGATTTTCTCTGCGTCTCCGGACAAAATCCGACGCATCTTTTTCAAGCGTGTTCGCCGGTCCTGGTTCCATTGATCGACATCAACCTTTGGCGCAGACTGCGCCTCTTCGAGTTCTGCACCGAGTTTTTCGATGGTCTCGAACAACTCCGCCGACTGATCCATGAGTTCTTTGATCTTGCTTTCGCTTGTTGCGATTGCTTCATCGCGTTGTGCGATCTCGGATTCGAGCAACTGAGCCGCTGCCTGCGCTGCCGATTGGGCTTGCTCTTGGGCTTCTTCGAGCTTGATTCCGATGGCGAGTGTTTCTTCTTGTGCCGATTCGAGCTGTGCTTGGATCGATGCAAGCTCTGCAGGATCAGCCTCAGGTTTCGCATCGAGCTGAGTCTGCAGCCGAGCCTGTTTGGCGTGACCATCTTCCATCTGTGACGAAAGTGATTCGATTTTCGATTCCAGACCCTTCACACGGTCTCGCTCACTGGTGAGCTCTTCGTCTGCGCATGCAGCGATTTCATTGACTTGCAACTGAAGCGCTTTCACCTGATCTTGTGATGATTTGAGCTCGTCTGAAAGGGAGCTGGCACGCGTTTCGCTCTCTTGTCCTTGATGCCCAAGCTCTTTGGCTGCTTGTCGCATGGACTCAAGCTCGGCGGTTGCATGCTTGAGCTTGGACTGGATCTGTTGCACCTGGCTCGACGACTTAGAAACTGCCTGGTCGCGATCCTTTTCGAGTTGCTCAATCTTGGTATGAAGATGTTCAACAACTTCGCGTTCTTTGGTAAGCTGCTCGGTCATGCCGGTCATCTGTTCGCCGTACTCTTCTCGGCTCGTGTTGAGATCATGCTCGAGCCCGCCTGCTTTTTCGGCGAGTTCTTCGAGGGTGTGTGATCGTTCGTTGAGCTCGATTTCACGCCCGCGCAGCTTGGAGACCGCTGAGTTGAGCTCCTTTGAAGCTATAGTGTGGGCTTCTTTGCTCTGATCAAGCTCTGTGATCGCGGCTTTATGCGCCTGCTGAGATTCGAGCAACTCTTCAGCGGTCGCGTCGATCTTCGAGCTCATACTCTCAAGCAAAGACTTCGCTTGAGCAAGCTCTTTGCTTGCTTGTTCGAGCTTGATCGCAGCCTGATCTTCACGCGCAAGTTTTTCTTTCGCTTGAACTTCAAGTGTATCAAGCTCGGCTTTTCGCTTCGAGAGCCCGGCGAGCTGCCCATCGAGCTCGTTGATCTTTGTTTCGAGTGTGTTGTCTTTGGTTTCAAGATCAGCTTCTTGCTGTTCAAGGAGTTCAGCCCGTGATGCGATCTTTGATTCACGCTGCTCGAGCCCGCTAGCGCGTTGGACAAGATTCATCTCGCGAGATTCGAAGTCTTGGCGCATCTCAGCGAGTTCTACCTCGCGGGTGGTGAGCTCGGTCTCACGGGAATCAAGCTCGTCGGCTTGTTCTTCAACCTCTCGTCTGTGCTGGGCGAGGTCCTTCATCGCGGTGCGATGGTCTTCGTGAGCTTTGCGCAGCGCCCCGAGCTGCGATTCCACGCCTTCGATCACATCGAGGACATCGTCCTCGGCCTTGCGCATCTTCATCTCGGCTTGTGGATTCGATTCCTGCTTTTTGGCGCGCTTACGCGAAGGGATCGCTTCATTCGTTGTTTGCTCGTGCTTCGGGTCCATGCACAACTCCTTTCGGGCTACTGCTGATATCGATCTTCATCGTCCGCCCAGCTGGACTCCGATCGACACCTCTATTAAGAGACAAATCATGTATCGGCATGTCAAGTAATGATTGTGAGAACAGCGCGGATTCTGCGCAGAATCACGGGCGATCAATCCGGATGATCTGATTACAACGAGTCGGCCAATCATCCGGGAGTCCGAGAATCTATCAAAGCGAACTGTCCTGTGACCAGCAACGATCTGCGGCATAGATAAACCACGGCTAAAATCTGCTATGAACCCACGCAGTGACGACATCCTTTTAGAGCTTTCTGACATTCGTTTGAGCCTAAGCCCCAGGCTTGGTGGCTCGATCATGTCATTGATGATCAAGAATCAGAGCGGACAATGGGCATCGGTGTTGCGATCAATGCCTGAGGGTTCCGGCTCAGCGTCTGACGCGGGCTCGTTTGTGATGCTGCCTTGGACCAATCGGGTGAAGGATGCAAGGTTCGCTGTCGGCGCTGAGGAGTATCTCCTTGAGTCCAATGCCAACGATGGATCTGCGATTCATGGTGTTGGGCGCGGATTGCCTTGGAGCATCGCCGACCGCTCCCCTATCACCGCCCGCTTTGTGCTCGATTCGCGTTCATTTGATACGCGAGGCATCAACTATCCGTTTGCGTTTGGTGCTGTGCTTCGCTATGAAGTTGGGCCGAGCCATGTTGAAGTTGATCTATCTGTGACGAATCTCGATACCCAGCCAATTCCCGTCGGGTGCGGGCATCATCCATATATTCATTGCCATTTGTTTTCGGACGCTGACGATCTGGCCGTGCAGTTGAGCGTCGCTGGACGATACCCAACCCAAGGATGTATACCTACGGGGAACTCAGAGTACGACAGCATCTGCGAAGGCTTTGAAAATGGTGGACCAGTCGGGAACCCTGGGCTTGATGATGTCTTCAGCGGGTTTGGCAGATCGGCAATCTTTGATTGGCCTACAAGCAATATTCGGATGGAGATGAAGTGCTCGTCGAACCTTGGTCATGTCGTGATCTATACCCCCAAAGAAAAAAACGGGCAAGCGAGCGAGTTTGTGTGTGTTGAGCCGGTTTCGATGGTCAACGATGGGTTCAACCGACTTAATGATTCCCAGCCAAATACCGGCGTAGTGATCCTCGAACCCAACGAGACCATGCGCACACGCATGACGCTGAGCTTTGGTGAATGCCCCGAGAACCTGCATCCATGAGAGCAGAAGGCTGTTGAACGGCGATACCCAAACCCAACCGTTGCTCTCGCATGGGATCACATTTTCCAAGCCACCGATCAGGCGGCTTGGCTGTAGTCATGAGGCCCGCTGAGGAACTCGCCAGCCTCCTTTGGAGGCAACGGTCGCGAGAAGTAGTACCCTTGAATCATGTCGCATTCGTGCGAGATCAGACACGCCACCTGCGTTTTCGTTTCGGCACCCTCTGCAACAACCTTCATGCCTGTGTTCTGCGCCAGTGCGATAATCGAATGCAGCACCGCGCCAAGCTCACGAGAATCTTCCATCCCTTGCACAAAGCTTTGATCAATTTTGAGGATATCAAACTCAAACTGATGGAGCATGCTCAGCGATGAGTGCCCGGTGCCAAAGTCATCCATCGCGATTAAAACTCCAAGTTGACGAACCCGTCGAACAACCTCGCTCATATCATGGCGCGGATCAATCACGGTTGATTCCGTGATTTCAATCTTGAGTCGATACGGCGCAAGCCCGGTAGATTTGAGCACATCTCTCACCATCCCTAAAAACTCTGGATGAATCAGTTGTCGCTTGGCGACATTCACATTGATCGAGAGTGTGCCATCAAGACCGAACTCTTCATCCCACCGAACAGTCTGCTCGACTGCCTCCCGAAGAATCCATGCGCCGATGTCAACAATCTGTCCGGTGTCTTCAGCGATAGAAATAAACTGGTCAGGGCGAACCATCCCGAGCTCAGGATGTTTCCAGCGGATCAAAGCCTCAAAGCCAACGGTCTCCATTGTTTCCATGCCGATGATTGGCTGATAGACGACACGCAGTTCGTCATTGACGATCGCGTTTCTGAGGTCTTCTTCTAAACAAAGCCTGCCTTTGGCGTCTTTGAACATCTGTTCATCGAATGCTATGACCTGCCCCTTGCCCGCGAGCTTGGCTTCGTACATCGCAGCGTCCGCATCGCGGATCATCTCGTCGGCGGTGTCATATCGCGAATCGGCAATAACCAATCCGATACTGGCAGTCGAAGTGATCCGATGACCATCAATAACATGCGCCTCTTCAAAGAGCTTGAGCAATCGATCCGCAGCTTGGTGCGCATGCCCTTCGGATTCAACCGGCGAGAGCACGATGACAAACTCATCGCCGCCAAAGCGCGCGGGCAGATCAGTGTCGCGCAGCTCGCTGCGGAACCGATCGGCGATCGAGCACAACAGCGCATCACCTGTCGCGTGCCCGAGCGAATCATTCACAATCTTGAACCGATCAAAGTCAAAGAACAGCACCGAAATCAAATGGCTTGAATCTGATTTATATAACTCGATCTGTTCCTCGAGCATGCGCTCGAGCACCGAACGATTGGCCAACCCCGTGAGCATATCGTGCTCGGCATCATGCTTGAGTTTTTCATTGACATACTCAAGCTCAGCTGTTCGCATAGCAACCTGACTATCGAGATGATCGATCTGTTGCTTCATCGCCACGCGCATGGAGTCGACGGCCAACTCAATCTTTCCGATCTCATCTTGGCGGGTCTGGGGGATTTCATGCCAAAGATCACCGTCGGCGACCCGGCAAGCCGACGCTGCAATCGAACGCAACGGCTTCCAGAACACACGCCCCACCACCAGCACCATCACCGCGAAGATTGTTAAGCTCCCAGCCGTCACCAGCAGAATCAAACGCTGCTGAGCATAGATCGGAGCGAATACCTCGTCGCGATCGACCTCTACACACACCGTCCAGGGGTATATCCGCGAAGCATGGTACACCCCGAGCACATGATGCCCGGGCTCAGGCTCGTACCAACCCACGACAGGCTCATTGGTATCAACCGCATCAAGCACGCCGGTCCGGTCGAGCACGCTTGGATCATAATCTGATTTCTTGTGCACCACGCGGATGCCTTCTTTTGTTGCCAGATACAGATTCCCGGTCTCCCCAAATGCAACGCCATCATGCATCATCTCCATGATGAAATCGATCGAGACTTCAATAACGAGCAAACCAAGCTTGTTGTCGTCCTTGTCCGTGATTGGAGCAAGAACAAGCTGGTGATAATGGTCTCGCTCTTCAAATCCAAAGAAACCGGTGACCACTGTGTTTTCAAAGGAATCCTCGAAGTAGGAAGCCCCTGAAATATCTTGTCCAAGATGAGGCCCTTGCGATTCGCGCATCTCGTCAACGCTCGGTGAGACATCAGCCTCCCACCCCGAATCCGGCGCGTTGAGCACCACAATGCCCCGATGATCAACGAGCATGATGTGATGCGATCTGCCCCAATGCATTTTCTGAAACGCTGCAATATTGAGTGCAGCTGACTCGAAGACATCATCTGGGATCGGATCTCCACTGAAACTACTGCCCATAAACTCGATGGTCGATTGAACACTCGCAAGATAGTCGGCGTCTATCTTCAATGTCTCGATTAAGTCATTGAGCATGCTCTCGCGGGTCGCAGCATTCTCAATGATCGATTCACGCGATTTGGTAATCAATACCTCTCGTGATCGTTGGTTGATGACCACCATCGAGATGACCATCGGGATCGCACCGGCAATCATGAACATCAGAATCAACTTCATCTTTATAGATTGAATAAATCGCAGTGAAAGCATCCTTGCTCCTAACTTCGTAAGTCCAAATGAGTTGGACGCACTCTCTAAGCTCGGATGAATCACATGGAGAGTGTACTTAAAACCTTCCACTACAACCGATTGGATACTGCATGACTCAAAAGGGGGAATACTGCCCAGACCGTTTCACCGACCCAATATTGCATCATTGGTGTCGAATCCATTGCCTGATCTTGTTCATGCGTTAGCTGAGCATCGCAAACATATCAGCCTGTTCATCAGCCAAATAGCTCGAGCGAACCAAAGGCCCACTCACCACAAGTTTGAGCCCCGCGGCTTCCCCAACTACTTTGTACTGGGCAAACTCGTCCGGATGAACCCACCTATCAATCGGCAAGTGATTGCGTGTCGGCTGGAGGTATTGCCCGATGGTGATGATGTCGCACGGATCGCCTTGCGATTCATTCTTTCGATCGCGCGGGCCATCGTGATTGGCAGTCATTTCGACGATCTGATCGAAGAGTTCAAAGACTTCTTCTTTTCGTTCACCAATCCCGACCATGATTCCAGTCTTGGCGACGCCGCCTTGGGCTTTGACCCGGCAGAGGAGTTCCATTGTTCGCTCGAACTTGGCGCTCGGGCGCACTGCAGGGTGACATCGGCGGACGGTTTCGAGATTATGGGCCAGAATATTGGGTTTGGCATCGATGACCATCTGCAGGGCGGCTTCGTCGCCTTTGAAATCGCCGACAAGCACTTCGATGGACATGTCCGGGCATGCCTCACGGGTCCGCATGATGGTCTCGGCCCAGATTCCTGCCCCGCCATCGGGCAAATCGTCGCGATCGACCGAGGTAATCACGATGTGCTTGAGACCCGCTCCCTGGAGTGATTCTGCAACTCGGCGAGGCTCGTCCTTATCAACCGGACCTGGTTTGCCGGTTTTGACATTGCAGAACCCGCAGGCGCGGGTGCAGGTGTCGCCTAGGATCATAATCGTCGCGACGCCTCGTTCCCAGCATTCACCGAGATTGGGGCACATGGCTTCTTCGCAGACGGTGTGCAACCCGTGGGCGTGGACTTTGTCTCTGGTGGCCTTAAACCCTTTCCCGCCAGGGATTTTGGCGCGGAGCCAATCGGGTTTTTTCTTCTGATTGAGATGATGCACCGCATCGTCATTGTTGTTGAGAATCATCCCCGAGAGTGAAAAGATGGGTTTGAGGTTCGCAACCGGATCCCCCCCCAATCGGCGTGGATGACGATTGAGTGTCCGTTCGAGCCCGGTGATCGGCTGATGGACATCGGGTTGTGCTGGTTGATCGCTCATATCGTTCATATCGCTTATATCATTGAATCTCAGGGCATCCGTCAACTGGCCGACCGGAACATCAAGGCTTGTATGCTCCATGATCGACCATGTAGCTGGTATTCTAGATCAGAGCCTGAGCGAGGGCGCACACGGTGCGCCAGATGAAGAAAATCCATGATTTTGGACAATCCAGCCGCACACTCTCGGACCTTTTCGCGTATTTTGGACATCGAAATCAACCTCAGCGATCGTTGTGGCCGATGGACAGATCAATGAGTTGATAGCGCAGGGCCCCACACGGGGTTGTGTTCGTTGCTATCATGCATTGAGATGACTGTTCTGAGCGTGTTTGTTTGATCTAGCCCCATGTATGGGCAAATCGAACATACAGGTGAGGACAGCCCAAAAAAGACCGGGCAAGGGTGCCGGTTGATTACACTAGACGAACATGCAGGAGATGCCCAGTGCGTCAAATCGTCCAAAAAAGAACAACTATTCGTACTCATCGCTCAGCCCGTCAGGGCTCAAAGCCCAAGACGCTCGTGTGTCTCGCGGCTGCAGCCGTCGGGACACTATTCCTGAGTGGATGCACATGGGATTCATTCCTTGACCCATCAACGGTCGGGCGATGGGAGCGCACGCCGACGAGTGTGCCGATTCTGAATCACATCGGGGCGATCGAAGATCCAAGCTCTGAGTGGGTTGAGATTTCTGAGATCACCTCGCAGGACCTGATCCCCGAAGCGGATATCTATCGGGTTGGCCCTGGCGACTTCCTTGACCTGACGATTTATGACCTGATCAATCGTGGCGAGGCGTGGTTTGCTTCACGCCAGATCGACCAGAACGGGTACATCGAGATTCCTCAGCTTGGGCGAATCTTGGTCAACAACCTGACCGAAACCGATGTTTCAGGTGCGATTAGTATCAAGATGGCGCCATTGATTGCTCGTCCGTTGGTCTCGGTCGTCGTCCAACAGCGTCGACAACAGGTGTTCCATCTTTGGGGCAATGTTAGCGGTGCCGGCCCGTACTCCATTCTGAGTGCTGACTTCCGCATTCTCGAAGCGTTGATCGCTGCTGGCGGGTTCCCTGAGTTCACCAGAGATATCTTTGTGATTCGTCAAGTGCCTCTCGATGATGGAGCAGGCACGCTCCAGCCTGAAGTTCCGGGTGATGACGATATTTTCGATGGTGCCAATGCACCAAATGATTCTTTTGATACGCCTACGGGCGAGAGCCTGCTCGATGTCATCGATGATCTGTCTGCTCCGGGGATGCTCTCCGGGTCGCGCTCTGGTGCGAACAGCGGGCTTGTCCCCAATCGCGTGATCTCTCAGCCTGCGGACGAAGAGCCTTTGATTGATCTGATTGAATCATCAACGAGTTCCCAGAGCACTTCGAGCTCAAACACAGCATCTTCGCTCGCCCCGCCAGCACCCAAATGGCGCTTTCGCAGCGGGCAATGGATTCGTGAGTCTGCACCGGTTGCGGCTCGTCGACTGATCAAAGAACACGGACAGATGACCCCGCGCGACTCGCGAGGCGAGCTCTTTACCCAACGGGTAATCCGCGTGCCTGTAAAACCCCTTGTTTCGGGTGATGCTCGATATAACATCGTGATTCGTCCGGGCGACATCATTCATGTGCCGCCCGCAGCGACTGGTTTCTATTACATCCGGGGCGAAATCAATGGCCCGGGCGTGTACAACCTGCCTGCGGTTGGCAAGATGACCCTTTTGCGTGCGATTGCTGCTGCGGGTGATCTTGGTCCAACGGCTGTACCCGAACGGGTTGATCTTACCCGGATCGTGGGTGTCGATGAGCAAGCGACGATTATGCTCAACTACCGGGCAATTGTCGAAGGAACCCAGCCTGATATTTACATCAAGCCCGACGATCTGATCAATATTGGTACGAAGTTCTGGGCAACGCCTTTGGCGGTGATTCGGGGCGGTTTCCGGAGCAGTTATGGGTTTGGTTTCTTGCTTGATCGCAACTTTGGTAATGATGTCTTTGGCGCACCGCCGACCAACTTCAGCCGATAATGATAACAGCGTGTGTACCGAGCTTTCTGCTTGATCTTGCTGCCTGACTTGCGATTGGATGAACCTCAATAAATCTCACAGCGTATCAATCCTTGCCAACTGGCAGGGATTGTTTTTTAGTGGATTCATTTTTGCGCTCTGCTTTCCATCGCTTCGTCAAATCTGCGCTCCAACTCGGGTTTTATCGTGCTGGATCATGATTTCACGCCAATCATCACAGACCTGAAGAGCGGGCCAAAGCGGACCCATAAATCGACCGAAACTGGTGGTACGACTCATATTCGAGTCAGTCGAGGAATACCAAAGCAGCATTCATGAGCAGTATAAAAACCAACACGAGCACACCTCCATCGCACACGCAAGATCGTGTGCTGGGGATATTTACGCGCCCGGGGTTAACGATCACGGGGATCGTCGGATTGAGCTTTTTCGTGTTGTTCTTCCGATGGTTCTGGCATCAAGGCGAGATCAGCTTCAAGTTCCCTGAAGACTGGGGGCATGTCTTTGTGATCCCGCTGATTGGCGGGTACATGATCTACCAGCAGCGAGAGAAGATTGCTCGGACGCCAACGACGATTTTTTGGCCCGCGTTTATCCCGTTTGTCCTCGGCATCCAGGCGTACGCGTACAACATGTTCATGGTGCGCAACCACATGCTTCAAGGCATGAGCTTGGTGATGACGCTGGGTGCATTGGTGCTTTGGATGGTTGGCCCGAAGGTATTTCGATACTTGTTTTTACCGATTAGCTATCTCGTACTGATGATCACGGTCGCTGAGCAGATCATGCTCATGGTGACCTTCAAGCTCCAGCTAATTGCATCGCAGGGCTCATGGTTGATTATGAATCTGATCGGCACGCCATTTGATTGGTTCACGGTTGATATTGATGGCAACACATTGATGATCTTGACGAATCAGGGTGAGCAGTTGCCGATGAATGTTGCTGAGGCGTGCTCTGGCATGCGTATGGTCGTGGCGTTTTATGCGCTGGCAGTCGCGGTGGCACTGATGGGTTCAACCCAGTGGTGGCAGCGGATCGGGTTGATACTCATTGCCGGCCCGGTCGCTGTGTTCATGAATATGATCCGCGTCACGGTGCTGGGGCTGTTGATGCTTGTGAATCCTGATCTGGCATCGGGCGATGCCCATACGGTCATCGGGACACTGTTGTTGGTGCCTTCGTTATTGCTTTTCTTGGCGATGGCATGGATGCTCAACCGGTTAATCTCGAGCGATGAGCAGCCGACTCAGGGGGCTACGCTATGAGTCTCGATAAACAAACAAATCCAGATTCGATCCAAGATTCATCCAATGAAAGGATCAAGCAGGGCACGATTTGTATTGTTGCATCTGTGATGATGCTCATCGGTGCGGGTGCGATCGGGGCATACATCAATCTCTTTGGCGTGCATATGCAGAAGATCGCGATCTATCCCAAGGATCATCGACAGGTCTCATCGATTCCTGATAGAACCCCAGGATGGCAAAAAATTGGTGCAGACCAGGTTATTGGTGCTGAACTCGTTGAGACTCTGGGCACCGAGAACTATCTCTCTCGCAACTACTACCGCACGCGTGATGAAGACCCTAAGAATCCGATCGTGCTCGATCTGCATACGGCGTACTACACTGGGATGATTGATACGGTGCCTCATGTGCCCGAGCGATGCTTTGTTGGTGGCGGGTTGCAGCAGGGTGATTTTTCACGGGTGATGGATGTCCCGATGGATACCCAATCTTGGCGTGTTGACAAGACTGTTCCTGCGGAGTTTGCCGGGCGTGATGGAGCTCTCTACACGGTTCGGCTCAACAATGACCCTGAGTTGAGCGATGCCCCTGGATCACGGATTCGGTTGCCCCGCGGGGTTGGGCCCGACTCGCCGATCAGGATGCGGGTCTCGGAGTTTATTGCCCCAGACGGCAGCAAGCTCTATGCAGGGTATTTCTTTATCGCCAATGGAGGCACCAAGGCCAACGCCAATGATGTCCGCCAGTTGGCGTTCAATCTTGAAGATGATTATGCGTATTTTCTCAAGGTCCAGGTGACCGGAGGAACCTTTGATTCGTTCGATGCATTCGTTGAATCCAGCGGCGAGTTGCTGGGCGAACTCATCGGGGAAATTATGCGATGCGTACCCGATTGGGTTGATGTGCAAACCGGGGTTTACCCTCCGGACAATCCCAGAGCAAACGATGCTTAGTGCATACTGTAGTAAGTGACGGTAACTGCTTCCAAATGATCTCGATCATTTGAGCAGATACAAATAGAGACGATAACGCGGGCGCCGAGCCCGCGAGAGACGCTAGCGTAGGCTGGCAATAAGAAAGCAAGGTCGAACCGATGGCATCTCGCGTAAATACACGATTCGTGATTCTCTTGATTGTTGGTGTGATTGCCCTTTTGGGTCTGCTGATGGTCGCGTATTCGGTCGCTTATAAGAGTGCCGACGATTTATCGCTCCGGGGAGATGAGTACATGGCGGCGGGTGATTACGAGCTCGCCGAGCTTGCGTATTCTAAGGCGGTCAACAAGGACACAACAAATAGTGAGCACCTGCTCAAATGGATCCAGGCGATGAAGATGTCTGTTCCATCAACCCAAACCGAGTATAAAGATCGGTTTCATCGAGATTTTGTTGGAGCAACACACAAGCGTGCGATGATCCTTCGCAATGACATTGACGCCCATGAAGGATTCCTTGACATTCGGTACCAGATGCTCAAGGCAAGGTATTCTCGCGTGATGGCGGATGCGTTGATCAATGACACCAGCTCAGCGTTGGCGTTCTTCAATAGCGATCCAGAACGAGTGCAAGAGTGGGAACGACTCAAACGATTCCGTGCGCTTGGTATT
>JAESSR010000295.1 GCA_016764015.1 Phycisphaerales bacterium | reverse complement strand
GGTGAAAAGATGTAAAGAACATCGCATATTTGCGATTCGTATCCTCTTTATTCTCTAGTCGGCTCAGCAGGTATTCTGGCGTAATCAACGATGCGGGTGTGCTTCGAGGAATCCACAGATCGCAATCGATCTTCTTCACCGGGAATGATTCGCACCGCTCGTAGTAGGGGAGGAACTCGACTCGATCAGTCAGATCATGTTGATCGATAAAGTTCCAAACGCTATAAATTTCGTCAGCACACCGACGCCCACTGAGAACCAGTTTGACATCGGGCTCACTCTGGCTGAGCTTGCGAAATGATTCTAAGAGTTCCTTCACCGGGTACCGTGATATCTGGATTGGCATATCCGCCGCGATCACCCGTTGGAGTGGGGATGCGTCGGCCCGAGAGTTGCTCTGAATCATAAATCACTTCCCCGCGTGTGTTGCATTGAGCACGAAAAACATGGCACTAGGTTCAAAGGCGATCCTGCTGCTCATACAGATGATTATTCGCTCAGGGGTTGAAAGTGTCAAACCGCTGCCGCCAGAGCATGCTCCAAAACCAACCATTTTATCAGCAATTCCACGGCTCGGGCTATCAGTGTAAGTTAGTAGCTCTTTGGGAATGAACTACCGCCCCCCCGATGATCGGAGCGAATCATGCTTGGAACCAAGATACATCTGGATGGCAGGGTCTTCGAGAGCCTGATCAAACGCCTTGAGGGTCTCCTCAATCCGCTTTATAATCGCTGCGTAGTAGAGCTCGGTATGGAAGAAGTATTTGGCGACATCTGCGTCGATCACAGAAACCTTCTCTTCGCCCATCTCAGGCACATGAAGAATCTTGCCTGTCGAGAAATGTTTCAGTGAGAGTGACTCATCCCCGCCGTTGAGTTGGATGATTTTTTTGAGCATCAACGCTCGCTGAAGACGCACAATATCCTTCGGCTGATGGATCAAAATCGTATATCGATCGATTCCATCAGAACTTGGTTGGTTCATATCCCAGAGCAGTTGTTGCCAGGTGTCCCGATCAGGACAATCAACCAACGCAATATCTGGGATCGGCTCGCTGGCAAGGTCTTGCTGAGCCAGCGATTCACGCGAGTAGGTGTATGTTATCGCGATCGCTTTGCCCGTATTGCGTTCAAAGAAACTCTCAGGCGTTAAGCCGTCACCAAGTCTGGTCAAGGCATAATCAAGGAATCGGACATTGTACCCTTCATATTCCTTCGCCTCGAAGTAGATGATTCGTCCGGGATTCACACGATTATCCACTTGGGTGCGTTTGATGACCTCATAGATCATCCGCTCAATCAGGATCTCTTCGCCTGGGATCGTGTCCTCTGCAAACTCATTAAACGGCGCTGTGTATGCCAGCTTGAAGTTGCTCGCGATCAGATCCTTTGCAAGCTCCCGGTAGATCATCAGCCGTTTGTTCTCAGCCAAGAATCGGAGATCAAACACATCCTCAGCATGAATCCGGAATGCATCGCGGAAGAGCTTGTTGCCGGTGCTGTCGAAAAGTTCATCATCCTTGGGCAGCGTGCGTGTGATCGCATGCTCATCGGGGAGCACATACGGAGTGAGCACAATAATGACTTCACGCTTCTGGGTATCTACGCGCTTCGATCGAAATGCCGGCCCGATCAAAGGCAGGTCGCCAAGGAACGGTACTTTGTCTTGCGTGACAGACCGATCTCGGCTCACCAATCCACCAATGATAAACGGCGTGTTGTTGTCGATCCGTGCGTAGGTCTGCACACGACGAGTCGAAATCGTCGGAGCCGATGCGAGCAGATCACCATCAATCGAACGGATCTCAAGGTCTCTGCCGGGGACTTGAGCAGAGACTACCGTATCAATCAGCATGCTCACCTCATCGCCAGACTCAGTGATCCGCGGGCGGATATTGAGCAGGATACCGGTGGGGATGTATTTGAAGTTAAACGCGACCTTGTTCGAGTTGTTGAGCACGCCCTCTTGGCTTGTCGCGATCGGGATATCCTCGCCAACACGGATGGTTGCCTGACGGTTGTTCATCGTCAAGATACTCGGGCGAGAAAGAATCTCAGCCTTCCCATCGCGAACAAGCGCTCGGATCGTGGTTCCCCAGTCTCGGACGACATCGCGCGAGTCTAAACTCGAAAAGGTCACCGTATCTGTGATGCCTGTTGGGTCGAGCGAACCAAGCAAGAAATCAATCGAGCCTTCCTTGAACGACCATTCGATCCCAAGCTCATCAAGCCCACTCTCGCTGATCTCGAGCACCATGCCCTCGATAAACACTTGGCGTGCTGGTCGATCAATGTACTCATCGAGTATCGAACGAACCAAGCTGAACTGTTCTGGATGTGCAGGGTGAAAAAGCACCATCAACTGTGAGGTCGGCCCGGCGTACACCTCTGGGTTGAGTGCCCCAGCCTTGGACGGTGTCGTTGTTTGGCCGAACGATCCAGCACCACCGGATTCAGTGGATACGAGTCCAATCTGTTCATCGGTTGGAGAAGGCATCACGGTCACCATCGGAAGTTGAGCAAACTCAAGGGTTGCTCCGAGCCCTTCGATCGCTGGCGTGGTGTTGATACCAAGCCCTTTGAGTGCGCTCAGTGCCCCTTTGGTGTTGACATAGCTCAACTGGATAACCTTGCGATCGAGATCGCCTTGAGCCAACCCCGAACGCATCTGCTTCATCTGCTCGAGCGCAGTATCAACCTGCGTTTGGATACCATCGAGCAATGGATTCACGCTCGCAGAACCGTCTTGAGCAACGACCACACCCTGCACCCAAAGCTGAGGCAGCTGAGAAACATAACTCGCAAATCCCAGCCGCAGATAGGAAGTTCCACCATCTACGGTGTTGCGAACAAGCATTTTTCGAGATGAAACGCCCGCTGGCGGGGCGCCCAAAGCGTTGAGTTGTTGAGGGTCTGCGTTCAGATATGAATGTTCAGTCTGAAACCGTAAACTCATCGAAGTAATCAGATCATTGATCTCGATGACGCTCATCCTTCCAAGCGAAATCAATCGCCCTGATTGCGCAGGGAGTGTGATCGGCTCAAGCAGATCCTTGATAGCACTGATCTGTGGCGATGCTGCTTGTATGCTCTTTGTGATCGATGCGAACTCATTGTGTGCAATCCGATCTTGAATCGATGAGAGTACACCCGCCGAGATCGCAGGCGAGTCATAGTTTTCAAGGATTCGAGCGATGCGATCGAGCCCGTCTTTCCGCCCATCGGTGACAACAAGCCCCCCCGAAGTCCGTGGGCTTTCAAGTTCGATTACTCGTGTCTGCTCCTGACTCTGAGCACATCCAGCAACCCAGAGCGATCCAATCAGAGCCACTATCGAAAATGGAAGCAGAAAAACTTGCGCTCGGCTGGTGAAGCGAGTGCGTTGCAGCCCATTCCAAGTTTTCTCTCTCTTGGTCTGCCATCGTGATTCCCCGTTGTTCATTGCTCATCTTCTTTCGTCTAATCGCCTTGGCTTGGATTTGATAAGCCTTGCTCGTGATCAATCATATCCCGAGCATTTGCCCCATCGCCATGCTCCGTGTGCGGTTCAATATACCCTGTTGTCGTCGCTGGAGGGGAATCACTCGTTGAGTTTTCATCACCGATCTCATCGGAGCTTTCTCCAGACGCCAGTTCAGTATGGGGCTGATGCGTCTGAGTCGAGTTATGATCAGAGGAACTGACAACCGAGCCTCCAAACTCACGCTCCATGTACTCCTCTGGGGGGCCATTGAAGCAGACCCGCCCATCGCGGATACAGATCACCCGATCGACCATATCGAGCAGGTATGCCTCGTGCGTCACCATCAGAATTGTCCGGTCGCTCATGCTCGAAGCAATCGTTTTCATAATCTGATGAGATGATTCACGATCAATCGAAGCGGTTGCTTCGTCAAAGATCAGGATCGGTGCGTCCTTGAGCAGGGCCCTTGCCAGTGTGATCCGTTGTTTTTCGCCACGCGAGAGCTCGACACCATAATCGGCGAGCTTCGTTTCATATCCCTTAGGCAACGCAGAAATCACGGTGTCGGCTCCTGTCAAACGACAAACTGCTTCCACCTCCTCGCGTTTGGCATTCGGGCTCGCATACCGCAGGTTTTCGTAGATCGTCGCATTGAATAGGAACACTTCTTGGAAAGCGATCCCGACCGAGGCGCGAATAGTTGCCAAAGGGAGCTTGGATGTGTCCTGCCCGCCGATACGGATCGTGCCAGAACTCGGTGCGATAAACCGAGGGATTAAGTTGATCGTCGTGCTCTTGCCCGAACCACTCGGGCCTGTAATTGCCACGCGTTCGCCGGCCTTGATTGTAAAGCTGATGTCTTCGAGCACAACCGTCGAGTCATCAAAGACAAACTCAACATGCTCAAAGGAAATCGTCCCTTCGAGTGGCTCCGAGTCGGCTCCAACGCTACGACTTGCCAGCACGCCCTCGTCATGGATGGGTTCATCGAGCATGTCAAAGACCCGTCCGACACTTGCCGCCGCTTTGGTCGAGTGCCCGACCCCGCTGATGATTTCAAGGACCGAAGGGTACAGCATCATGACATACCCGAAGAACATCATGAACTCGCCACCCTTCATGTTCCCCTTGATCACCTCGAAGGCGCCATAAGCAAGGAGCAAAATAGTGCCCAGCCCGACGAGTAAATCCGCCGCGACCTTCTGAGCAAAGTGCAAGCGTTGTGATTTAATCTGGCTCTTGCGGGTCTCATCGATCGCTTGATGGAAGGTAGCGCTTTCGCGTGCCTCTGCGGAGAATCCCTTGACAACCTCGATCCCCAAGAACTTTTCCACCACACTCCCATACGCGAGTGAAAGCGTCTCTTGGGCCTGCGTGTGGCTCATCTTGATCGGAGCCCGAAAAACACGGTAGGTCATAAACTGCAATGGCAAAATAATAATCGCAGCGAGCGCCAGCTTGATGTTCATCACGCTGATCACCACGATCAGAATTTGAAACTTGAGAAAGTTCAACAGCAACAAGGGGAACTTGTCCTGGATAAAGGTCTGTATTTTATAAGTATCATCCATCACTCGCGCGACCACACGCCCGGGTTGGTTTGAGCGATAAAACCGTAGGCTCAACTGCTGGAGATGATCGAAAAGTTGCTTGCGAAGGGAAAAACAGACATCTTCACTCGTTTGCAGCGAGAGCATTCGACTCGAATAAAACAGCACATTGCGGGTGATGTAGCTCAGAAAAAGCCCGATGAGAATCACCCCGAGCAGCTTCCATTGCCCACCGAATGAATCAGATAAGTCAGACTCTTGAAACACATCATCGATCAACAGCTTGATTGCTAATGGTGGGGCAAGGTCTGTCAGCGCAAGGGCGATGAGCAGAACAATGACAATGCACATCCGTCCAGAATGAGCGCGGAGCAGTCCAAAGATCGAACCATTCGTGGAAGACTCGCCAAATTGCGATTCTCCATCCCTGCTCATACAAGACTCCTCTAAATACACGCCACCCTAAAGCATTCGATTGGCTAGATACTGAAATCTAAGCTTGAAGCCAATCAGGGCATTTTTCTTGGAAAGAACATCCAAGTTGAGGTATACATCGGTGCGTTGCGGATCGGTGCATAAAAACCGGATACTCAGGACAATCATACACGAAAGAGCTACCAATTGCGATAAGAACTCAGTGGAGCATGATTGAAAACGCCAACACTTGAGGCATAAAAAACGCCCCCGCATGAAACGAGGGCGCTTATCTTTTTTATGTTCATTTTAACGGTTTATATCGGACGCACGACAGGGTCGTTGTCGCCGCCGTTGGCATCGCTGCCACCCGGACGCGGGCGACCGCCACCGAATGGATCGCCGCCTCCCATACAGAAACCAGGAACCCAAATCGCTCGGTAAGCCGAGAGGTCAGCAAATGTGATGTTTCCATCGCCATCGATGTCTGCCAGTGCGTTGCCCGATGTATACCACTCGATATATATCTGCAGGTCAAGAACATTCACTACGCCATTGCCGTCAAGGTACGCGGGGCAGCTCGTCGCAAACGGGTTGCATGCAGGGAAAATTTCCTCGCCGATATCTTGGCCGTAGAACCTGATACGGTACGCAACGAATGTGGATTCATCGCGGAACTCACTGGCTGGTACGCCGAGTTCACCGAGTGCTACGACCATGTCAGCTCCTGGGTCACCACCCAGGTCTGGATCTGCTGGAATCCCCTCAGGGCCACTTTCATCTACACCAAAGTCAGTAATCCGGAACCGCCATGTACCGCCAGACATTTCGCCCCAATGCTTCCATGTAAGGTAGGGTTGTTTGAAGAGAGCGTATGTGGTGGTGCCAATAGTGACAAATGGTGCGATATCTGCTTCATCATCCAGGAAGTTCTCATCAAACGATGTGCCGAACTGATTCAGCGATGTTGGCAAAGCAAGGTTTGATCGTGTGCCGTTGGGGCTTGTGAGCGTCATGTAGAGATCATTGCTCGAGTTGCCTTCGACTGTCACTTCAATAATGATGGACTCAATGACGATGTTCTGACGGACACAGATATCAAAGCCTTGTCCACCGGGTCCGGTCGTTACCAAACCGGCAGAGCCATTAATGCCAAGTGCTCCATCGGGTTCTGCCCCGATTAAAAATGTTGGTGTGGCAATCGCGATATCGAGTTCAGTACCATCGCCACCGGCGATTTGACCAACGGTTCCGGAATCAAGTAGTGTAAGCAATGGGGCACCCTGGTAAGTCGCGGCTTTCTGGATCGCAAGTTCAGCATCAATGATACCAAATCCATAGTTGTCAGAGTGACGGATCGCTTGGTTTGTGACGACACCACCCGAATAGAGTCCAGCATTTAACTGCCAGAAGCCGCGAGGTGATGCGTTGGGATCAGGGAAATAATATGTTCGAGCAAGGTCATAGTTTGGCCATTTTTCGTCTGAAGTCATCGTGCTTTCTTGGATTGACTCAAAGAAGATATGCTGAATATCACGGACCGAAAGGTCGGGGTTGGCTTCGAGCATTAACGCGACGATGCCGCTGGTGATCGCAGGCCCGGTGGTGGTGGCATCAAATGGTGCATCTGCGGCGCTTGTCGGTAATAGCCCAACAGTGCCGTTCACGGTTGGGAATGATGTGGCAATACCACGCCCAGAAACCGCCTGGCTACCAGACTGATCTTCGTTATTTGTGCCGCCATAGACCGATGCAAAGATGCTCGTACCCTGAGCAGCATAAATATCGTAGTTTCCATCTTCAGCGATGGTATTGATAATCATGGATCGACGATCAAGTGCCGGAGCATAGTTGTTGGTATTGCCAGTCGTATAGTAAGGCCCGCTGGTCCAGCCATTCGTCAAGCCGTCGGCATAAGTGTTTCCACTTGCCCATTGATCGACAGGCGAGAACGAGGTAAACCCAGGGATTGGCAAGAAGTTGTAAGGATCGGGGAGAAATATATTGCTTCCCAAAGGTTTTCTGCCCGTGCCGAAGATATTGACAACACCCTTGCCCCTGCGTCCGAAACGGATTGAGTTTTCGAGGGCCCCGGTCACAAAGTTATTTGCAACACCAGCGTTGTAGCCGCCTTGAGGATCTACATATTCGAGGTTGTTCTCATAGAACTTGATATCGACATCTTGGTTGAGCCATTCATACGCCTGAAACTCGACGAGTTCCAAGTTCGTGTTCCACCTGAAAGTGGAGAGCGTTGACCCTGGAGCAATTCCAAACGCAGCCACGCCGTTGTTGCGTTCGCCGCCAACAATCGCTGCCCATCCAGTCGTAATCGTGTCTGGATTCGGGAATGCATTGGGATCGAACTCTTGGGAGAGTTCTAGGCTGTAGTTATTGAATAGGTCTGGGTGATCCTTGTCAAGACGGACATTGAGCCCGCGAGCAGGCACGCCGACAACCACGCCTGCGCCAGTGAGTCCGAGTGTGTCATAGATACTTGTCGGGATGTTGTTCGCAGCGAGATGCCACATTGAGCCATTTTGAAAGCTCGGATCAAGTGTGCCACCAAATCCAGGGCCTTCAACAGGCTCAATGCCAATGCTGGTTCCAGCACCGTTTGTCGAGCCGCGTGCGGCTCCTTCACGAACTGGAGAAAGGCGGCTATTCATTCCTGCCAAACTTTGGATTTCATGAATCGATTGGCGAAAGTCAGCCTGGTCAAAGACGATCGATTGCACCACAGATGTCTGGCTGAGAATTTTTCGAACCTGATTCGCTACCGTTCTACTTTGTGTATGTACTACAAATACTTCGCCCTTGGGATCGATCGAGTTGCCAAGTTCAACACCGGAAATCTTTGATTCAATTCCGGTCATGAGTTTCTTGAAAAGTTCGACATCATTTACACGAACGGTCAATCGTTGCTGCGTGTTCGTGGCCGTTGCCGATTGGGTCGGCATTGACTTTTCGCTGATTTCACTCGCTGTTGAAATACCAACAAGAAGCCCAACGCAAGAGGTCAATGCAAGGATGCTTGTCCGACGCTTGTTTGCGATCAGATTCATCAAGATTGAGTTCTGCGTGTTGTGTGTTGTTCCAAGGTCCATCATGATCTCCTGAGATGGTTGGGGAATATGTGTGACAGTTGATCAATGTCGACTACTTCACTGTCTGCAGCGTTCGTACCGTCTACAGCTCGATTGTAGTGGATTCAACCGTCATTTGCTCGTTAGAAATGGGTTATTCTTTCTGAATTAAGAGCATTCTTTGTTATTTAAAACCGGAATCTGCCTTCCGATCGCACATACACGCCCGCGTCCCACAGGCGAATAAAAGGGGTTTACATTCTCTACGCACGCATACCGACACTGGTTGCGGGCATTTTTATGAGTTAACGGACTCGGAGCCGCAATTATTCTTTCGGTGATGTCATCGAACGAGGATCAAGAAGTACATTGAGCTTCTCAGCATCAACTAAGTTGAGTTCTAGTGCCAGCTCACGAACAGTCTTGCCCTCAGCGAACGCCTGATACGCCAGCTTTGACGATGCGTCATAACCAATGACAGGCACAAGGCTTGTGCACATCGCAAGGCTGCCTTCGATGAGTTCTGCACATCGCTCACGGTCAGGTTCGAGCCCTTGGAGAAGCTTTTCGTTGAATATTGTGCATGAACCGCTCAGGATTTTGATCGAATCGAGCACATTGGCAGCCATCATGGGCATCGCCACATTGAGATCAAGCAGCGAACCCACGCCACCCATGCCGCCAGCCGTCACGGCTGTGTCATTGCCGATGACTTGGCACGCACCCATGACCACCGCTTCACAGATCACCGGATTCACTTTGCCGGGCATAATGCTCGATCCGGGCTGCACCGCGGGGAGTTTGAGTTCGCCGATCCCACATCGTGGCCCTGACCCAAGCCAGCGGATGTCATTGGCGATCTTGGACATGCTCACCGCGATGGTCTTGAGCAAACCCGAAACCTCGACGATTCCGTCTTTGGAATGCTGAGCCTCGAAATGATTGCTTGCTTCGCGGAACGCGATTCCGGTCGAATCTGTCAAGTTTGCCGCGACAAGTTGAGCAAACTTGGGATGCGTGTTGATCCCGGTGCCCACAGCCGTCCCGCCAATCGCCAACTCGCCCAGTGTATGGAGTGCTCGATGTAATCGTTCTTCGGCATGATGCATCTGAGAAGCGTACCCGCTGAATTCTTGTCCCAGCCGAATCGGGGTCGCGTCCTGAAGATGCGTCCGTCCGATTTTAACGACATCGTCCCACGCTTGTGCTTTGGCATCAAGCTCTTTGGCTAAAGCCGTCACCGCGGGCAGCAGCGATTCCTTAATCGCGACCGCTGCCGCGATGTGCATCGCGGTGGGGAAGGTATCGTTGGAAGATTGCCCCATATTCACATCATCATTGGGGTGGATGGCCTTTTCGCCCTTAAGATACTCAGCATTCTTGCTCGACCCAACCGGCACCCCATTGGCGATGCAGACCAGATTCGAGACTACCTCGTTGGTGTTCATATTGGTCGATGTGCCGCTGCCTGTTTGGAAAATATCGATTGGGAAATGGCGTGCAATCCCACCTCGATCGTGCATTCCCCCGAGGATTGTCCCGCACGCTTCGATGATCGCATCGGCTTTGGGTTGGGAGAGTTTTCCCAGTTCAAGGTTCGCTTTGGCAGTCGCGGCTTTGAGCATCGCGAACGCATGAATCATCGTTTCTGGGACTGGAACACCCGAAACCGGGAAGTTGAGCACCGCCCGTTGGGTTGATGCGCCATAAAGCACATCGCTGGGGACGGGCATTTCACCCATGGAGTCTTTTTCGATGCGTGTTGAGTGTGTTGATTCGAGGGCTGTGGACACTTGATCCTCCTTGGCTCGTTGGGCTCAATATCTAGAATGTGGTATTGTGGAATATATTATAGAGTCGATGAGCTTCATAAGCAGAGCAACCGCTCGGATTTCCAGCCGTACATGGTGCTACAGAGATCGAGGAACACACACAATGCGTATCACGCCAAAGTTTTTCTTATTCGCACTCTCGCTCATTCCGATTGCAGTGCTTGGGATCACTGCTCCCATTGCGATCGCGCAGAGTCCTTCGCACCCTGAAGCCAAGTCACCATTGCCGGAGAATCCTTATCTCAAACACCGTGATCCATGGCGATGGGATATCCGTACGCAGGTATTCCTCCGCGCCGGTGTGATCTATGTGCCCACACAAGGGCATCAAAATGGTTCAGGATATGACGAGGTCCGTTCCGTGTGGTGGCCGATGAAAGACCTGGAAGTGATCTTCCCGGTCGTTCGTGAAGGTGGATTCTATTGGTCGCCAAACAAGTCAGTCGAAGCGGCGATCCGCCCGGGGGATTTTCCGCGTGAGATCACCCAAACCCGTATGTACACCCAAGACACCAAAGCGGAATACACGCTCTGGAAATCCGATGTTGAAGAGGTAGTCCACGATATCCATATCACCCACAACTCGCATATCGTCGTGGCCGACACTGTTTTTGATGATAAGAAAGCCCGGTTTCTGCCCTGGCCAGACACATGGGCCGACGAGGCAAACGCCTACCTCTCGCCGGTCGTTGATTCCGTCGGTGCAGCGGTCGCCAATGATGCAGAGGACACAATCAAAACGCTCCTCGATTTCTGGGTGGAAGACAAAGACCCCAAAGCAATCTCAGAGCTTGATCTTGTCAAGTTCCTCACAGGCAAAGTCATCGAGCATGTCCAGGTCCGAGGCCCGCCTGCCGAGTTCTCAACTCGATCGGGCAACCGATATTCCGCAGCCTCCTTTGTCGGCGGAACCTCGTGGTCGGGCTTTGTGGTTCGCTCTGGTGATGTCGTTGCGCGTGACCCTAAGGGCACCAAGCACGATTTGGCAACATTGCTCGTTTCTGTTTTACGAAGCGCGGGCGTGCCTGCAAGAACAGTGCTCTGTGTGGATCAGAGCGTGAACGATCGGCTCGAAGAGATGGTCTCGATGGTCGAGTTTGCGATGTACGACCCCGAGCGAGACATCACTTTCTGGGTCACCATCGATATTGATCGCTTACGACTCAACGGCAAGCGTGCATCACAGTACAAGCAGTGGTGGAACTACTTTGGGACACACGATGAGCTCAACGACTATGTGCCCATTGCGTACTATTTCCATCCGCCCGCAAGCTATCGAGCCTACGACCTGCCAGCATTCTATGGGATTCGTTCAACAGGGCAACTACCAGATACTGTGATCCAGTCCGTGCTGATTGATGTGCAGGTCTCCAATGTCTCGGTGCCGGTTAAACGACCAGTGCAGCAACCATAGCGATCCAACCTGAGTGATCATGGAATCTTAGTAGAACGGGCTTCCAGCCCGTTTTTTCGTGTCAACACACTTTTTGGATCAATACACAAAGAAACGGGCTGGAAGCCCGTTCTACTGTAAGAGATTGGGTTGGTTTAAACCTTCGCAGGCTTTGCGTGGCAGGTGTCTTGGATTGGTGCGACAACATTGAGGATGTTGCTGAGCACGCCTCCGAGTGTTCCAATTGCGTCGATCTCGTGGACGATTGAAGAATCGTAGTGGTTCAAGACCGGGCGCGTTTCACGCTCGTAAATCGCAAGCCGATTTCGTATGACATCTTCTTTGGCATCATCTACGCGTTTTTGTTCGAGTGCACGATTTTGTAGACGGGCGATCATGTCATCCGGGTTGGCAGCGGATAGGTGAACAACACCGAGCACATTGATGTATTGTTCCATCAATGTTGTCTGGGCAACGGTTCGAGGGATGCCATCGAGAATCAGCAGATCAGAGTAGGGCTTGTACATCCCGAGGATTGCCTGGGCATGCACATAGGTGTGCCAAAGCTCAAGGGTCACTTCATCTGGTACAAGCTCACCCTTCGATGAGTATTCGTAGAATATCTGTCCGAGCTCAGACTCTTTATCGAGCGAGCGGAACATATCGCCGGTGGACATGTGGAAATATCCGGGGATGCTTCCGAGCAGTGCGCCTTGGGTTCCCTTGCCAGCGCCGGGGGCACCGAAGAGTAAAACTGTTTTGAGCCGATCTGCCATCGCAGATTCTCCTGAGTGTTTCCCTGTCCCTTTGAACTGATCGACCCGGTGCTGGTAGGCACCGTCCGGTAAGTCGACCCTCATATTCAAGGGTGCCGATCATAGGTCGGCAATCTGGATCATGGGCTTCAACTGATGCACTTTCATCCAAGAAAGAAAAACGGGCGTGACACGATTGCCACGCCCGAGAACTCCGAAATTACTTGCTCAAACAAGGCCCAAGCCTGATTCGATTATGCACCGGCTTCAATGACTTCTTCCTGGAGGTCGCGAGGCATTGCACGGTACTCCTTGAACTCCATCGAGTTGGCCGCACGACCTTGGGAGAGTCCACGGAGCACCGTTGTGTACCCGAACATCTCGCTCAGGGGCACATCCGCGGTGATCTCCTTGATAAT
>JAESSR010000294.1 GCA_016764015.1 Phycisphaerales bacterium | reverse complement strand
CGTGAGAACCCGGGCCGCCGAGTTCTGGATCAGCGTCATGAATATTGTCCTCGGGCATCGTCTTGGTTTTGGAGTTGAACACTGCGGGTTCGTTCATGTCGTTCCACACGCCGTCGATGTCGTAGCTCATGAAATCTTTGTACAGCCCTGCCCACCAAGTGCGGACATCTTTGTTGAGATAATCCGGGAAGACACAGACGCCGGGCCAGACCTCGCCATAAAAAACCGTCCCGTCGGCTTTCTTTGTCCACGCATCGTGCTCGGTGCCCGAGTCATAGATGAAGTATCCTTCCTCGGCCTTCACACCTGGATCGATCATCCTAACATTGCTGAACCCGACCGAATCGAGATACGCATTGAGTTCTTTGGGATTCGGAAACTCTTCTTCATCGAAGGTGAACACACGGTACTGATCCATGTAGTCGATGTCCATCCAGATGACATCGGCTGGCAACGAACGCGAGCGGAACCCATCAGCGATTTCCTTGACGCGTGAATCCGGGTTGTACGAGTATCGGCATTGATGGAACCCAACCGCCCAGCGGGGCGGCATGGCAATCGTGCCGGTGAGTTCGGCGAGCCCTTGCATGACGAGCTGAGGCGTCGCGCGATCAATAATAATCACGGGGAACGAATGCCCCACTGCGCGGAAAGTAATCCCATCTCGCAAATCAATCTCGCACCGCTCAGTGGTGTCGGCCAACACACCAAAGGCGGTGCCATCTTCGCGGACCGCAAGCACCCAAGGCTGGGATGTATACAGGTTCTTTGCGTCGAGCCCGTATCCAAACGCGTCGTAGTTCCAAGTCTCGGTCACGAACCCGTTCCTCAACAATGGACCGGCAACCTGCCCGGTGCCATACAAACTCGTGTGTGGTTGGATTTCGATCGCAACCACGAATCGCCCGTCATCGTTGGTCGAGAATGTCGGAGCGAGGGCGTGAGATGCGGGGTCGATGTCGCCGATAGATTCAAACTGACGGACCATCGCAATTGAAGGTCGGCGGTTGATCCGGGCATCGTGCGAGGCATCAAACCGAACGATCCCATCGGCAATAACCTCCGCGGTCTGAGCCTGCGCAAGCGAGGAAACTGCAAGAATGAGGGCAAGTGCGGCGAGTATTGATCTGTGATTCACCATGCTGAGTGTCTCCAATTCACGAAAGATGGTCCATTTGTACGACGAGCATACCAGAATTTGAATAAAAAGTGCCAATTATACCAGAATATCCCACGAAAGTAGGTTCACAACTCAACGATAATAGGCGATAATCCGTACAGGAGTATGACTCCTGAGCAAATCGACCTTTGTACTTGTCGAACTCTCTGATTTGAACAATTTCTTTCTGGATCATTTTGATGAACACTACCCGCCGCTCCATCCGACTGCTCGCTGTTTGTGCCTTTGCTGGCATTGCGAGTTCACCTGCGACCGCCCAAAATACGCAAAGCTATCTACAATGGTTCGAGACCGAATGGGATGATATCGAACGCCGGGTGCCCGATTTTTTCCTTGCGGGATACAACGCGGTGTGGATTCCACCTGTTTCCAAAGCTTCGTTCCATAGCCCTGGGTATGACCCGTTCGATCGGTTTGATCTCGGCAAGCCCCCGCTGCTTTCATTCTCGCCATCACGAGCCCGCACAACCTATGGCACCGAGGCGACCTTCGGAGCCATGGTCGACGAACTCCATCAAGCTGGTGCTCAGGTGTACATCGACGCCATCTTCAATCACAACAACGGCAGAACCCAATCCGATGCGTTCCTCGCACAAGGCGGATATCCTGGTTTCTGGATTCCTCGCGAATACCCGCCACGCGAAAAAGCACCGACCGATGACTGGGGCGATTTTCATAATGGAATATCCTCAGGCTATTTCCAATCTGAGAATCCTGGTGGCTCCCGATACAACCTACACATCGGTGATCTTGTTGCGCTTGTCGATATCGCCCATGAATCCAACAACTCGTTTATCCGTCAACCCGTCGATGTGAACGATCCATTGAATATCCCCGGCGGCACGATTTGGAATAAACCCGATGCCAACAACGCACGGTTCTATCCAGACCAAGTGCTCTCGCCTTTGGTCTTTACGAACCCGGGGACATCGAACAATCCTGGCTCATCGTCGTTCACACGGTATCCATTCAATCTCAATGCCCCGCTCAACGGCGATCCTGTTGTTGACAACGCGACCGGAATGCTCATGCGATGGGCGCAGTGGATGGTTGAGGTACAAGGAATCGACGGGTTCCGTCTCGATGCTCACAAGCACATCCCCAACTGGTTCTGGGATGGATTCTTTGACTCAGCGGTATACAAGACCCGTACTTCGCCAGCAACCGGCAATAAGGTGACGCCGTTTAGCTTTGGCGAGAATGTTGCGGGCAACTTTGATATGCTCAGCAATCAGATCCGTCGCGATTCCTTTGGCAGCCGAGATTCACTCGATATCCAAGGAGCTGCGAGGCTCCGCGATCTACTCAATGCGGGCGGATTCGGATCATGGGCAAACATCACCTCGAATACCGATTCGAGCCATCTCGATGTAGCTGATGACGGGATCGTCAATGGCTCGATGGGATTGAACCATGTCTTCTCGCATGATAATGGCACATGGGGCGATGGCAGTTCGATGCCTCAGCTTCCGTCGGCTAGGGATCAAGGGTACCAGATGCACGCGTACATGCTTCTGCGCCCCGGCCGGAGCATCGTCTATCACAATGGTCGAGCAATCCCGCGCACATCTGGGTTCTACCCACGCGAGGGCATCCCCGCAGCACTCGGTTGGAACCCGTCAACTCAATCACTCGACGACACGATAACGACACTTGTCCAGCTTCGCAATCAGATCGGGTACGGGCAGTATTTCCAGCTCAATGCCAACATCAACGATGTACTTGTGTACGAACGAGCATTCAACAATCAAGCAAACTGCTTGGTCGCCGTGAATGATCGGTTCGATTCTGGAGCACGGGCGGTCACTGTCAATACTTCTTATCCCCAAGGTACCCGGCTCCATGAGATGACCGGTAATGCGGCTGATCCCCTCATCGACCCGACCAACGGCATCCCAGAAACCATCATCGTTGGCGCAAATGGCACAGTGAATCTGATCGTCCCCAACAACAAGACCGGTTCAGTAGAACACGGCAAAGGGTATGTGATCTATGCCGAGGCGCTACCCGACGCTGATGTCACATTCATCGGGGCGACCGGCACGATCGATCCTGATCCATCGAACTTCCCCGACTTCCTCCAACGGCTCAATGAAATCACCGTAATCACCAATGATTCGTTCGAGATTCGTGTGCAGACCGCTGCTGGCGATGCCCTCGATGAAAACACGGACGACAACGCACTCTTCGCCTTTGACCAACGCAATACCGATTCCAATGGCAATGGATCGATCGATATTCCCACGAGTTCATCGGTCATCGGCGGATACGAAAACTTCCTGACCGTGAATGCTCCGCTCTTTGGATCAGGCAATGGATTCGGGCTCTATCGACAGGTGATTGATGCAACGCAGATGAGCGAAGGGTTCCACTACCTCAGCGTGATCGTCTTCCGTCATCGCAACGCGGGGACTACGCCGATCTTCCGCGAGGTCCGCAAGGTGATCTATATTGATCGCCAATCCCCAGACATTGATCTTGTGCAAGCCGACATGGTGCTTGATGACGATCGCCCACAGTTTGTCGTGAACCTGCATGATCGAACCGCTAAGGCTATTCACATGTTCCTCAACCTCGACAAGGGAATCGATCCACTCACTCTTTTGAATGTCTCGAATCAGGTCATCCCATACGATCGGTTCACCTTCCGCAAAACCTTTGACCTTGCCCTCAACGAGGGTGAAAACATCGTCACCGTTGTCGCGATGGAAGACTCGGGCAATGCGACCGTGCTGAGTGAATCTGTGATGCTCAATACCTGCATCGCCGACTTCACCGGCGATGGCGTGCTCAACTTCTTCGATGTCTCCGCATTCCTCATCGCGTTTTCATCGGGTGATCCGATCGCTGATCTCACCGACGACGGCGTGTTCAACTTCTTCGATGTCTCGGCGTTCCTCACCGCATTT
>JAESSR010000293.1 GCA_016764015.1 Phycisphaerales bacterium | reverse complement strand
CCACTGCCGTGATCGAACGAATGAAGATGTTGTCTTCGAGTGTTCCCAGCGCAAGACTCGTGAAGTTCACGCCCGCGACGGCCCGTTCTGCGTCGGATCGCTGCTCCTCAGGCACGGCTTCGAGAAGCGACTGGCGGAGCATGTCCCCCATCTTTTCCACATCAATCCCGCTGAGTTGGCTGGACTGAAACTCGGCGACCTGCTCCAGCTCTTGGGCGCGGAGACTGGTTTCCGCTTCTGCAGCCTCGGCTCGCACCCGGGCCGCCTCGGCTTCTTCGGCACGCGCGACCGCGGCCTGGCGTTGCTCGGCTTCGGATGCAGTGGCCTGAATGGCGATGCGCTTCTGCTCCGCCTCGCCCATCGCGAAGTTCACCGACACGATCGCCCCCACTACCGATACGATCACCACCGCAGCCACGCCCACGACCAACGCCTTGTGCCGCTTGGAAAACTTGCTCAACTGGTACCAAGTGCTCGGCGGACGCGCGATGATTGGTTCGTTGTTCAGATACCGATGGATATCGTTGGCGAAATCGCTCGCCGATTGGTACCGACGGTCCTTCTCCTTGACCAACGCCTTGCTGACGATGATCTCGATATCGCCGCGGAATGTCTTATTGATCGAGCTCAACGGGCGCGGCTCATCCTCGCGGATTACACGCACCGCCTCGTGGATCATCTTCCGCTCGACATCGTAAGGCAGCCACCCCGTCAGCACCTCGTACGCCAGAATACCCAACGCGTACACATCGCTCCGCGTGTCAAGCTCGTCCGGATCTCCCGATGCCTGCTCGGGGCTCATGTACGGAATGGTCCCGATCAACTGCCCGATATCCGTCTGCATCGTTGCGGTCTGAATATCGGCATCGGTCGCACGCGCAACGCCGAAGTCGAGGATCTTAATCTCGCCATCGTTCGTGACGAGGATATTGCTCGGCTTAAGATCGCGGTGGATCACGCCTTTCTGGTGCGCGTGCTGCACCGCATCGGCAATCTTGGCGAGCAGCACAAGCCGCTTGTGAGTACTGAGTTATTTACCAAAGACATAATCGGTGAGCAGTTCGCCCTCGACAAACTCCATGGCAAAGAACGGCTGCGCATTGGACCCGCTCCCAAAGGTCCCCGCTTCGTAGATCGTCGCAATGCCGGGGTGGTCGAGCCTGCCGAGGATCTGTGCTTCGATCTCGAATCGCTTGAGCAGTCGCTCGGAGATCGCCCCGGCCTTGATGACCTTGAGCGCAACGCGTCGCTTGGGTGATTCCTGCTCGGCCTCGTACACCGCACCCATCCCGCCCTCACCGATGGATCGAATAATCTTGTAATGCCCAATGGTCTCGGGGAGAGGCGCAGAATCAGCATGACTCGGTGCCCCGGCATCGGCGGTTGATTGAGTTTCTTTATCCCGATCCGCACGCAGATACTCGGGTGTGTTGCGATCTTCATCTGACATGGTGTCCCCAATCAAGATTGAACGAAAACATGGAAATTGAACGAAGCTATTACAAGCCAGTATACACGAATGTAGCCTTAGGCAGTCAAAGAATAGCGGCGGATTCGACCGAATCGTGGCACTCAATCCCTCGCACTAGGCCGTGTCTGGCGACTCGTGCTTTCTCACAAACTCTCCTCCCCCGGGCCTCCGGGGGAGGAGATGAAGAGGGTGTTCTTGGGTAGGACAGAGCCGTCAGGCAGGACCTAAACCATGAAAAATGAGCAGTCCAGATTCGCTCATTCTGATTACCAATCTGGTCCTGTCAGAGCCAAGGGCAACAAAAATTTCCATCCATCCAGAATCACCTCGATCGAACGCAATGAGGATCCGAGTGACATCGGCGTGTATTTACAATACGAGACTCCGCTCGAACTTGTATATCTACTCCTGCATGAGCTCTGCAAGAACTTGACCAAACCCTCTCTTGGCCAAGCGCCAGTCTTTGACGCCGACAGCCCTTACCAAATGTGCCCCAGCTCCCATGAATCATGCTTCAAAAATGGTTTCAGAAGCAGTTCACAGTGTAGAATACCTTTCAAAAATGCAGTGCAAGCCGCATCGCTGACGCTCAACAGCACTTGTGAATACAAGCGTTTATGCGGGTGGAGCTCAGTAGTAGATCGTCAACTTCCCAAGACATCGGCACACTACTTGACTGTCAACAAAATCTCATTTTTAAGCCTTCAATCAATGATTCGATAATCTCATCAGGCCTACAAATGATCCTTTGTAGTGCAGGTTCGACCTGAACTGTAGTGCAAGATTGAACTGAAAATATCTTGTTGCTTGTTCTTGACTGAAACCCACTTGGCTTTCTAACCCTTTAAGAGAATGCAAAGCCACTAGAACTGGAATCGGATACCCACCCCAACTACGAAGTCACGCTCTGCGCGATCATTGAGTGACTGCCAGATAGGTAGCTGAACGGTCGCTTCGACGATCCAATGCTGTGTGACATATTGAAGTCCGGGCGAGAGGAATAACTCGTTGTCTTGGTTAGTCTCGAAAACTCCATTGAGTTCCAGCCCAGCGAAAAGAGCCGTTGGCTTCTCGGAGTCATATGTCTCTGGGGTAAGTCGATAGGAGTAGGCAAGGTCATACTGAAGCACATCTGCATTCGTAGCCGAACTGCCTGTATTGAACTTCCAGAGGACATCGGCATGGAATGCATGACGCTCATTGATGTACGAGTAGACCCCGCCGAGAATTGGATCTACTGAATCAGAACTGAACGCATCAGCACCTGATGGGAGTTCTGCTCCTCCGATAAGAGCGAATCGAGCAGTACTCCCTGGGGCAAAGTCGTCGCGATAGATACGGAGTTCCGCCAAGAGTTTTAGATCACCAAACCCTGAATCGCTTGTGCTTGTTGAGGTGCTTTGATTCTCTATCTGACTCGATACGACATACGGCATATCAAAGATCAGGGTCACCTTCTCGCTCAGCCCATACACCAGAGTTGTAATCGACAGCGTTTGCTCGATTTCAAGTTCGCCCATGGCCGACGAAAACTCGCTCGACGCATACCGAAACTGCTGTCGAACAATCCAACCGTCTTTGGCTGGCTGAAGGGCTACATTCGAGTTGATTGGTGCCTGGGCGTGTGCATTTATTGAACATGCCCAAAGAGAGAGAATGAGAACGCTAAGCGATCTAAGTTGGCCCATTCTCATGGCATCTCAATTCGATCGAGCGTGAACCCACTTGTGTCGATCGCCGAGACCAAGTCTTCCCTTGATGCCGGGCTCTGTTGCGAAAGGAGGACGCGGACATGTCCACTTTTCAAATCAACATGCACGCCATCTACGCCGTTCACCTTTGAAATCCGTTGATCAATATTCTGGACACAAAACGGGCATGTAACTCCTTTGACCCACAAATCAGCGGTGCGATCAGCAGCGAATAAATCTGCAGGCTCGCTCCCAATAACCGTCCGTTCCTCATCAACGATCTGGCTGCTCTGGCACCCAACCGCTGCCAAACTTGACAGCCCTAAGAGCGAGAGGACCGTGGGTATTTTTCGTATCTTCTTCAACATTTCAAATCTCCATTTGGGTTAGGGTGTCTGTTTCAGTTCAACAATGTCATTATCGACCATGAACTATGGTGTAGGGTCAAGGCGTTTTTACCACTTTCTCATACTTTGTTCACTTTGATGCCTCTAATCCTGCGAGAACCCCGCATCGACCTGTAGATTGATCGCACTTGCACTCGCCAAGCAAATCAATAAGCAGCCTTTGAGCCATCTGAAGTTGCTTGATCTTGTCGGCAATCTCGCCGAGCCGGAGATTTATCAAGGCTTGCACCTCATCACGCTCAATATTTCGATCCTCCTTCAACTCAAGCAGTTCGCTGATATCGTTGAGTGTAAAGCCAACTGTCTGAGCGGCCTTGATAAAGCGAAGCCGATCAAGGGAAGCATTGTCATAGAGCCGATAGTTTCCGGTTGATCGAGCCCCGGGTTGAAGCAACTCCCGCCGCTCGTAGTAGCGAACGGTCGAGGTGGGAACACCAACTGCTTTGGCGAGTTGTCCGATTGTCAGTGTGTTCATGGTGATTCAGAGTCCAAGTCAATGGTGCCCGTTTCGTATCCCAAGTTCTTAACAGTACTCGATAAATCAATCGTTGCCGGTGGTTTTGATACATCAAAACGAATCTCTGCAGAACTATTCTCGTACGAGACAGCAACATCAAGCACACCGGGAACTTCGACAAGCTCATTGCGAAGAAGAATCGTGCATGCCTCGCAAGTCATACCAGCAATGTCGAATGAAGCAATAATGATTTGATCTTCAGACCCAGAAATCTCTATCGCTTTATCCTTGGGAAGCAGATATCCGACATACTTTGGGAACGATGCCGAGGCGATCACAAACACAGTAGCTATCCAGAGCATCGAGCGATTGAATCGTTGCATCTTCCTATTCGGTGCTGCACAAGCCATCCTCGGTTTGCAATGCGGCTTCCTGTAGACCAGATAGAATCCAGTACCGAGTAGCACTGTCGTGATCCCAAGGAACAGCAAACGGTAGTGCTCGAACCACGCCGATACACCACCCGCCGACATCCCAAAGACAATCAAACCCAGTGGGAGCCAGCAGCATGCCGAAGCGGCGAGTGCTGCAAATACCGAACCGCCAACAGCCAACATGCCCGTTCGCTGATTCTTGTCTTTGAGCAGATCATCCGAATCCGCCATTGAACAGCAACCATAGTCCGCTGCGACCGAGCCAGACTCACCATGACTGCTAGCAACACAGCAATCTGTGGACTCATTGCCATCAAGCAAATCTTCTCCGCCTGCACCATGCTCAGTTAAAGCCAGCTTGACTTGCTTGCCGACTGTCCCCAAACAGCACGAACCAAGCGGGCTCTTGGTTTCGCACCAGCACGCCTCTTTCATGCGTGATTTGATGTCATCAAGCACCGTGCTTTGCCCTGTCTCTCGCACCTCAGCATTGATCTCTTCGATGGTATGATCAAAGCAGTAGCATACATGCTGTGGTGCCGATTGCTCTTTGACGCCGACTCGAACTGAGAGATCGTTCTTTGCGAATATGGTGCCTGCATCACCAAAGTACACGGTATCACAAGTATCAGAATCGCAAAATCGATATTGCTCGTCAGTGATCCGATCGGAGGCTTCGGGCTTGACCAATGAATCAAGCGTGATCCGCTTGACCTTCTTACCTTTGTGGCCGCACTCTGGGCAGTGTGTTGGTGCCGTGATTTCTGATAGATTCTTATCAGTCATCGTTTAGATTCCTTGGTTTCGTCTTAGCTGTGTTTGAGCATGGACGACAACGCCTTCATTGCGGATGCCATCCGCTCCTCGGCCTCGGGCTGCCCGCATGTCGTCAAACAGTTGAGCAACTCCTCTTCAACAAGCTTGACCGTGACCCGGCTCATCGCCGATCGCACCGCGGCCGCTTGAGTCAGGATGTCATCACAACACCTGCGATCCTCGACCATCCGCTTCACCGCACGAACATGCCCCTCAATCCGGCTCAGCGCATTCGTAAGACTCTTGACCGACTCGTCCGATAGATAATCGCTCGATTGGCAGAGCTGAATGGATTTGCATTTCTTCTTTGACATGATGACATGGTGCTCCTTTTTGTCAATAACTATCCCCCCCGGGGGGATTATTCCATAGAACGATCGTACAGGCCAATATTACTGAAAATCCAGTTTGGTTTGATATTCGCGTGGAATATTTTCGTGATGAGCGTGCTTTGATATTTTCAGAAGGAGTCATTACAGAACTATTATCGAAAACACGATCAATCTCAAATTCTATCCCAAATATAGACGAAGAGCAGATATGCAAAGCCCTCCAAGATTCGTGAAGGACACAACCTCGGCCATCCCCTCTTGATTTAATGCCTTCACTCGCTAGACTTTCAAACCGAATATGAGCACCACACTCAAACATTCCGCACTCGCATGGGTACTCATTGTGACTCAACTGGCGTTCTGTGTCGTTGGACAAGGACGGGTAGTTGTGTGCCATGATGAGAGCGGCCCTTCACATATTGAGTTTATTCACGGAGATCGATCTTCCAGTATTTCACAAGACAACTGCGGACAAGCACCTTTAAGCCAAGATGGAGTTGCCCAAAGCATTTGTACTGGCTCGCCATGTGTTGACGAGGCAATTAGCTTTGCCTTCACAGTCAACTCACGCCGCATGACGGCGATTGATTCGCTCACGGATTTGTTTCCGAATACCCCCCCATTGCTGATCGCCGATATCCATCGCCCGGACTCCATAGAGTTGTTCGGGCAATGCACTGATTTTGAAACAGCCTTCTGCTTGATAGAGCTTCAATGCTCAATTCGCACGACTGTCTTAGTCCTTTAATTCTAGAGTTGTTTTACGATGTTGCCGCCGCGTTCGTGACGGTTATCTGTATGCTCACAACTTTAGGACACAAGCACTATGAACTGGAAAAACTGTATTTACCCCGCTATCGGTGCCGCTTTCGTCGCCGGATGCGCGGGGCCATTGGACCAACGATGGGATGATCCTATCTACCGTTCGCTTCAAGATCGGTATGAGGAACTTGACCGGGAAACATCCAACTCCTCGGATATAGAATCCGCCAACTCTTTCATTGAACTTGAATCGCTTGATGCACTGAGCATCGAAGAAGCGATCCGTATCGCAATCTACAATAGCCCGCGGCTTCGTTCTGCAGGGTATCGAATCGATGCCGCTTCGGGACGAGTGCTGCAAGCAGGATTGTATCCAAATCCGTCTTTCAACTTTAATGCCGAAGCCCTTGGCTCTGATGCTGGTAGCGGCGGCGAAAGCAGCTATGTCATCGAGCAAGAAGTTGTTCTTGGAGGCAAACTTGATCGTGCTCGTGATGTTGCCGAGTCTGATCGACTCGCTGCTCGTGCAGAGTTTATCGCAGAGGAGTTTTCGGTCGCTACGAGCGTGACCAGAGCGTATTTCTCTGCTGTCTCGGCTCAAGAACGACTCATAAAACGCCAAGAGCTCGCTGAGTTGGCTTCCCAGCTTCTCGAAGCTGCGACGGCGAAAGTTCAGGCCGGGTCGGCAACCGAGCCGGATCGTCTCCGCTCAGAAGTCGTCTTTGAACAAGCCCAAATCCAACTCGATTCTGCTCGGTTCGCTGCAAAGGCGACTCAAATGGAACTCGCGGCTGTCATCGGACTTGAAGTGCCTGTCGATCTGCCTCTCACAACCGCGGTGGATTATTTCCAGGATATTCCATCATACGAAGATCTGTTGGCGGCTACGCTCGATGCCAACAGCCGAGTATCGCTGGCACGCATTGCTATTACTCGCGCTCGGCAAGCCCACAAACTCGCCAAAGCACAGGGTGCACCTGATCTGATTGTTTCCGTTGGACCGCGATACTCAGATATTGATGGTGAATCCACAGTTGATTTGGGGCTCGGCATAGAAATACCACTCTTTGATCGGAACCAAGGAGAGGTTCGAGCAACACTCGCAGAGAGATTGACCGCGTCTTCTCAACTCAGAAGTGTGCAACTTGAGTTGGCCGCCGAAGTTTCGAATGCGTGGGCTGTTTATCAGTCGGCTTTGAGTTCTTCTCGCCGTTATCAGAGTCAGCTTTTACCAAAGGCTGAGCGGACACTCGATCTCACTCGCCAAGCATATCAGAGCGGCAAAGCGGACTATCTCCGATTGCTCGACGCACAGCAAGTCGTGATTGAATCTCGAATCGCATATATCGACACATTGCAACAGTTGCACGCCGCGGCTGCCTTGCTCAACGAACTTTCACAATCAAATGCTCCTTGGCGGAACCCTCGTGATGAGGATCAGCCCCAAGCGGAGGTGAACCAACAATGAATATTCAAAGATTACTCCTTCTCTCTGTGCTCGCACCATCAATGATCGCAATAAGCGGTTGTGGTGGCGACGGGGACACTGGGAACACCCAACACCAAGAAGATGATGGGCACGGGCACGCCGAGAGCGGCGGGCACGATGACCATGGCGACGAAGGCGGAGATGAGCATGGCGAAGAGGTTGTCAAACTCTCGGATGCACAACTTCGGGCCGCAGGTGTGATTATCCAGCCGCTCATTGGTGGTGAGATCGCAACTCATATCATGCTCCCGGGCGAGGTCGGGCTTAATCAGGACCGCGTCTTGCATGTCACGCCTCGCGTGCCGGGCATCGTCGCATCCGTCGATGGATTCCTCGGGCATGATGTCAAAGAAGGCGAGCTGCTCGCGGTGCTCGAAAGCCCCGAGCTCGGCGAAACCAAGATCACCTATCTCCAGGCCATCCAGGGGAAGATCATCGCCGACGCCGAGCTTGCGCGCCAAGAGACAATCTCCGAGAACACCGCTCGCCTGCTCGATGTCCTCCGTGAGGACCCAACCCCCGACAAGCTGCTTGAGCAGGTCGGTGATCTCCGCATCGGTGCGAATAAAGGGCGTCTTCTCTCGACTTATGCCCAGATGAAAGCCGGCGCTGCCAACTACGCCCGCGAGCAAGTCCTCAATGCCAAGGGGCTCTCGACCCAGGTCGATCTGCTTGCTTCGCAAGAGATGTTCAACAGCGCCCAGGCCCAATACATGGCCGCCTTCGAAGATGTCGATTTCTCCTTCCGCCTGCGTTTGCAAGAAGCACGCCAGCAATCAATGATCGCGTCATCGGGCGTCGACAACACCGAGCGTCGGCTCCACCTGCTCGGGCTCTCCGAGCAGCAGGTCGCCGAGGTGGCGTCCGAGCCTGACACCGATGTCGCGCGGTACGAACTCAACGCCCCGATGAGTGGGCGGATCGTCGCCAAGCACATCACCCCGGGCGAGAAAGTCGGGACTGACGCAGCGGTGTACACCATCGCCGATCTGAGCACCGTCTGGCTCAATATCTCGATCTACGCCCAGTACGCTGGGATGATTGAAGAAGGTCAGCATGTGACGATCCATGTCGGTGATCGCACCGCATCAGGAATCGTGGACTACATCAGCGCCATCGTTTCCGAATCAACCAGAACCGTCTCGGCCCGCGTTGTCATCGACAACGCCGACCGCTCATGGAAGCCCGGCGAGTTCGTCACCGCACGCGTCGAAACCGACAAGGCCAAGGCTGATCGGATCGTACCGCTCGAAGCGATCCAGTCATTCGAAGGGCACAGCGTCGTCTTTATTCAAGACGACGACGGCATCGAGCCCGTGCGCGTCACACTCGGACGCAAGAGCGATACCCATGTCGAGCTGCTCGGCGATGACATCGCCATCGGCACCCCAATCGTCGTAAAAAATAGTTTTCTCATGAAGGCTGAACTCGGTAAGGGTTCGGCAGGACACGACCACTAAAAAGGAGGATGAAATGCTCGAAAAAATTATTGAGTTCTCGATCCGCCAGAGTGCAGTCGTGCTCTTGGCCACCATCGCACTCATGGGAATCGGCTTGTACAGCTTCACGAAGCTGCCCATCGACGCGGTCCCCGATATCACCAATGTTCAGGTGCAGATCAACACCAATGTTTCTGCCCTCTCACCCGTCGAAATCGAACAACAGATCACCTTCCCCATCGAATGGTCGATGGGCGGGCTCCCCAAGGTCGAGCTGATCCGCTCGATCTCACGCTACGGGCTCTCGCAGGTGACGGTCATCTTTGAAGATGGCACCGACATCTTCTGGGCTCGCCAACTCGTTGGCGAACGCCTGACCGAAGCCCGTGGCTCGCTCCCGCCGGGGCTCGCTGAGCCTCAGATGGGACCGATCTCAACAGGGCTCGGCGAGATATACATGTGGTCCGTCGAAGCGGTCGGACCTCGACCCGACGGCACCGAATACACCCAGCAAGATTTGCGGACGGTCCAAGACTGGATCATCCGCCCCCAGTTGCGGACGGTCAAAGGCGTCACCGAAGTCAACTCCATCGGCGGGTACGAGCAGCAGTACCACATCAACCCAGACATCGCCAAACTCATGGCCTACGGACTCACCCTCCGTGATATGATGCAGGCGGTCGCGGAGAACAACTCCAATGCCGGCGGCGGATACATCGAGCACGCCGGCGAGGCCTACCTCGTTCGTGCAACGGGTCTGATCGGCTCGGTCGAGGACATCAAGAATATCAAGGTCAAAAGTGTCGATGGCGTCCCGATTTATATCCGGGATGTCGCCGAGGTCATCATTGGTGACGAACTCCGCACCGGTGCGGGCACACACAACGGCAAGGAAGTCGTCATCGGGACATCCATGATGCTCTTGGGCGCAAACAGCCGAACCGTCTCCGTAGGTGTCCATGATAAAATGGAACAGATCGGCAAGACGCTCCCCGAGAACATCGAGATTAAAACACTGTATAACCGCACCTATCTCGTTGATGCAACCCTCCACACCATCGAAAAGAATCTCGTCGAAGGCGCGATCTTTGTGGTGGCCATATTGTTATTGCTCCTCGGGAATCTTCGCGCAGCCGTCATCGTGGCGTGTGCGATCCCCCTCTCGATGCTCTTCGCCGTCACCGGCATGGTCGAGAACAAGGTCAGCGCGAACTTGCTGAGTCTGGGGGCGGTCGATTTCGGCATTATCATTGACGGTGCGGTGGTGTTCGTCGAGAACATTGTCCGAAGGGCCTCCGAAGAGCAAGAGAAGAAGGGCCGAAGGCTCACCAACGATGAACGCCTCTCGGTGATCTCCGCTGCGGGCAAGCAGGTCGCCAAGCCCACGCTCTTCGGCATCCTCATCATCATGATCGTGTACCTCCCGATCCTCACACTCACCGGCATCGAAGGAAAAATGTTCAAGCCCATGTCTCTGGTCGTGCTCATGGCACTCACCGGCGCATTGATCTTGACCTTCACCTTCATCCCCGCTGCCTGTGCGGTGTTCCTGCGAGGGAAGTTCTCTGAAAAAGAAAGCTTCATCATCCGCTGGGTCAAAAAGGTGTACCAGCCTGGGTTGTACCTCGCCATCCGCATGCGATGGGTCACAGTCGCGATCGCTTCGGTGGTCCTCGGGATTTCTGCCATCGTCGCCTCCGGGCTCGGTAGTGAGTTCGTCCCCCAGCTCGGCGAAGGCGCGCTGGCGGTCCAGCCCGCACGCATCCCGAGTATCGGCATCACCACAAGTATCGAGATGCAAAAGGATCTCGAAATAGCGCTCGCCGAAGAGTTCCCAGACGAGATCGAGAGTATCTTCGCACGAACCGGGACCGCCGAGGTTGCGACTGACCCGATGGGCCCCAATGTCAGCGATACCTACCTGATGCTCTATCCACGCGAAGAGTGGACCCGGGCAAAGACTCAGGAAGAGCTCGCATCCGAGATCGAGGAGTTCCTCGAAACCATCCCCGGGCAGAACTTCGAAATCTCCCAGCCCATCGAACTCCGGTTCAATGAGCTTATCAGTGGTGTCCGAAGTGACCTCGCCGTCAAAATCTTTGGCGACGATCTCGATCTCCTCCTCAAATCCGGACAAGAAATCGCCCAGGTCCTCACCGGGATCCCGGGCGCATCGGATGTCAAGGTCGAGCAGGTCAGCGGGCTCTCGGTGCTCACGGTCGATATCGACCGCGAGAAAATCGCTCGCTACGGGCTCAATGTCAGTGATGTGCAGGAAGTCGTTTCGATCGCCTTCGGCGGCGAAGAGGCGGGCACGCTCTATCAGGGTGATCGCCGATTCCCGATCATCGTCCGACTCCCCGAAGAGATTCGAGGCAGGGTTGATCTCGTTGGGCAAGTCCCGATCCCGCTCCCAGAGAGCACCGCGCCCGATCAAGATTTGAGCGGCACGATGAGCGAAATGGGATCAGGTATCCGGTACATCCCGCTCGAAGCGGTCGCCGACATCGTGATCGCGGAAGGTCCAAACCAGATCAGCCGCGAGAACGCTAAGCGTCGCATCGTGGTCCAGGCCAACATCCGTGGTCGAGACATGGGCTCATTCGTTGCCGAGGCACAAGAGAAACTCGATGCCCAGATCACCCTCCCCGAAGGGTACTACATCACCTGGGGCGGGCAGTTCGAGAACCTTGCCAAAGCACGCAAGCGTTTGATGATCGTGGTGCCCATCGCGCTCTCGCTCATCTTTATCATGCTCTACACCGCCTTTGGCAATGCTCGCCATGCGATCATTGTCTACACCGGTGTACCACTCGCACTCACCGGGGGCATCTTCGGGCTCTGGCTCCGAGACCTGCCCTTTAGTATCAGCGCCGGGATCGGGTTCATCGCCCTCTCGGGTGTTGCGGTGCTCAACGGCGTGGTGATGATTACATTCATCAATGAGATGGTCGATTCCGGCGAATCCACACTCGATGCGGTCGTCCACGGCAGCCTCGCACGCCTGCGACCGGTGCTCATGACTGCACTCGTCGCCAGTCTTGGGTTCGTGCCCATGGCACTCAACACCGGGATGGGCTCAGAAGTCCAACGCCCATTGGCCACCGTGGTCATCGGCGGGCTCATCACCTCAACCATCCTCACCCTCTTCGTCCTCCCCACGCTCTACGCATGGTTCGGAGGCAAGAAATCGGAAGTCGTCGTATAACACGCAGAAAGGAATAGACGAATGAAAGAAATCAAAGCATTCATCAGGCCGATCTGCCTGGACAAAGTGCTCCATGCGATGCATGAGCACCCAGAGTTCCCCGGCGTCACCGTGCTCAAAGTACGCGGGATGGGCAGGGTCGTCGGGAGAGACTCCGGTGATTCCATCGCATTCGGAGCAGTCGAGATGATCAAAATCGAGTGCCTCGTCCGCGATGACCAATGCGACGAGGTCGTCGCAGTGATCCAAGAGCACGCCCACACCGGACGGCCAGGCGATGGCAAGATCACCGTCGTAACCCTCGACAAGGTTATCCGAATCCGGACCGGCGAGTCCGGCGTCAACGCGATCTAGGCGGTTATTTCAGTTGTATCTTCAGAGAGCGTGCCCATCAGGGCACGCTCTCTCTTTGCGCCTGTTTCTTCTGGCGAATACGAAAGAACTTAGGACTCAATCACCATCCTATAGCGCAAGCCCCGTCCCTGACGCCGCGATGATTAACAGCGAATAGTTGAAGTTGTCGCGCCCCTGAGAGTCCATCGTGTCGAGCATCCATAAGAAATCAAATGCCCGCCAAGTTTGTTCCGCCGGGTGTTGGTCCTTGTTTCATTGTTCGCCCCCACCCGAGGCATCACCACACTGATCGCACTTTTCAATATGCCTAGTAGACTCGATCGATTCCAACTCCACTGTTAACTCCACACGATCCCGATGCCCGAACCAAGTGTTCCGATCAGGCCTTTCCCCCGCATCCTTCCCGATCCCATATTTCTCCTCCAATAACTTGGTCACATCATCCATATTCCCATCGGCAGCAGTCCACCGCCAGATATCCGGAAAATCCACAGAGCAGTTCGTACACTTGTTCGTATCCGAAAACCGGATCGGGCACCAAAACGACTCGACATTGCGAAGCATCTCCGAACCCAACGACCAAACGCCCGTCATCCAATCGCAATAGAGACACCAAATCAGATCATGCCCGACCAGCCCGTCGAACTTATGACGAGAGACATTCACCCACTCACCTTGGTTGTGTTTTGGAAACCGAAGCAACCAAATCAACAGTGGATAAATCACCAACTCACCAATCCGTACCGTCCAGAACAACGGCACCGCCAACGCCGAGACCCACAACGCCCCATGATTGCGCCATCGCCCGACAAGTTTGTTGAGCACTTTGACTATCCTCGGCCCCTTTACCGATTTGCGATGGGCGAGTTCGTGCCCCCATCCCCAAACCGTCAGGCCGATCATCTGTCCGACAACTCCGCCGAACAATCCACGCCATCCAAACACAATAAACCCGGCAACCGCTGGCCCAACCGTAAACCATGCCACCACCAGATCAAGCCCAGGCGCCTTTCGACAAAACTCCATCACCCAACGCCCAACGCCCCCCATCTTCGCCACCACATGCAACACCCCTGCCCCACCAGTGACTGCAACTATCCCAATCCCAACCATCGTTATAAAATCCACCACGAGTATCTCCTTCTGTTGTGTTCTTGACCTGCTCCCATCGTTTGTTTTACTCCCTAGTTATCAACACGATAACGATTACTCACATAGTACATGAAATGTTTGACTTCGGGTGAATAGAGCGTTGTTGTGCCTGCATTGCTTGGCCCGCTGTACTCACCGGGGTCTTGTTCCCAGTAAGATGCCGAGTTGGACATTGCTTCGACATGCCCGTCGACGAATAGAGATGGGCGGACGCCTGATTTGTTATGTGAGCCGTTATTCTCAACGCTATTCGCCTCTGATGGACGATCCGAAATATGATTGGATCGTCCAAAGAACTCTCGCGCGTCGTAATGTTGATGAATTGGAATGAAAGTCTGCACATTGTCCATCACTGCGATGACCTGAGACGGATGTCTAGGATTCGTATATTTCCCCCAGCGAGTACCATAGCTCGAAGATTCCCATCCTGGAGCAGCATCCATATACGCGCCGGGTGTTGACTGAGGTGATTGGTAGTCGAGTATTCCAAATAGATACTGATTCGGGGCGTGATGCAATCGCCCTTGGTGGTTTAATCTCAAATCTTCAGTATCTGGTTTGATCTCAGGACACCTCCACATGTCCTGCGGCTGATAAAGTGGCGTGCCCGGCTCAGGCGGAAACGGATTTCCAAGCCAATCGGCCATAAATCGGTTCAGCAAGAATCTGGTAAGACCAAATCCACCGTCTTTATTGGGTTCGTTGATCCAGACAAGCCTTGGAGGTGTTGCATCTCTACTCTCAAGCGTGTAAGCGCTGATTGCCTGACCTTGCGACCGGAGATTCGACAAGCACACCGTGACACGAGCCGTTTCTCTGGCATGTCCCAAAGCGGGCAGCAATATGCTAATGAGTATCGCAATAATGGCGATCACAACGAGTATCTCGATCAGTGTGAACCCTCTACCTGTAATGCGAAACCGATTCATGATTGTGCCTTCATACGATTCTTCCGCCAACGAGAAAACTTGGGGATTGCTCGCCAACTCCAAAGCGCAAGTCCGGTTCCAGATGCGGCGATCGCAAACAGGCTGGCAATAGTGAGCAATGGATGGTTAAAGTTGTCACGCCCCTTGTAATCCATTGTGTGGAGCATCCAGAAGAAATCGAATGTCCGCCAAGACTTGTTTCGTCGAGCCATGATTCGCCCGGTAGCTGCATCCACATAGATATGGGTGTGCTTTGGATGATCCATCACAACTTGATAGACGGGGAGCCGACCGCCACGATACTCGCTCGGCGGCTCATCTTCGATGAGTTGTATACTCTCTACCGGGGCATCAGGAAGAAAATCATCCACCGCGATTTCTTGAGCTTCAGCTTGAGTGATGAGCCCGGTCAGATTGCCCGATGAGTTTGCTCTCCCAATCCAACTCCCATCGGAACTACGAATTTCCCAGAAGGCTCCTAATCCTCGATCGATGATCGTGGCCGTTCCTATACTTTCTACACCCTGCTCTCTCAACGAATCCTGCATCAACGGCGGGAGTGATTCAATACTCATTTCACCAACTTGTCGCATCCGCGCTTCGGTATCGCCGTGTACATCGTCAATATCCAGAATACTGAATACGAACCCTCCGACACTCCACGCAAGGAGTTGGAGAGAAATAATGAGTCCGATCCAACGATGGACAATATAGGTTGTTTTTCTTGGTTTCATTTTTGCGCCTTTGACGATTTAATCATCGTCGAGAGGAAACCAAGTGCAGGGTCT
>JAESSR010000292.1 GCA_016764015.1 Phycisphaerales bacterium | reverse complement strand
TCGGGGTGCCCGGCGGCCAACGCATCGCGAGCTGTTCTCGCAGAGCCGAATCAAGAAGTTGTGACCCGGCTGCATGCACCGCCAGACGGACCTCTTGTGCGTCGGGGGTAGAGCGATGACGATGATGATCGATTTGATTGAGCCTTCGCAGACAAGCTCGGACGATCTGATCGTCTGAAACGATCTCGTGAGGCAGCCCCAAAATCGCGAACGGGCCGCCAGTTCCGGCGTCGTCGCCAAGGAACTCGATGATCGGAGATTGGGATGGCGAAACGCTCAAGGCTGATCTCCACCGGTTGATTTATTTTGATCGGTCAATGAGTCGCCAAAGAGTCCTGTAATCAGGGCGTTCCAAGGCGATGGGCCGAGCCGGGGATGAAGCACCTTGAACTGGTCATACGCACTCAACGCTCGTGAAAAATCTATTTCCTTGAGCACCCGCAGCGACTCATACCTTGCTTCATACCATCGTTCATCATTCGATGGATACGCAGCGAGCAGCCGGAGCCATGCATCGAGTTCGTGAGCGATGTCTCCTGATTCGGCTGTGAGCATTGCTGTCTGACGCAGCCCGGGTTCAGATGGTACACCTCTATCGAGCACCATCAATGAGACTCTCAGTGCTAGGCTTTGTGCATCGACATCTTGGTTGGCTAACCAAAGATGCACCCCGGCTTGTACGATCACCTCGGCTACTTTCGAAACCTGTCCACCCAAAGGCTCAGGATAAGGCGGCGTCTGTGTCGAGAGCACCTGCGAACCAAGCTCAATAAGCCTGCGAGCGAGCACCGTTCGGTTATTGGCGCTCCATTGACGAACTGTCTCATTGAATATCAGGATACGAGCACTCTGCCCTCTCTTCGAATCGAGCACTTCGAGCTCTTGCAGATAGCCCATCGCTTGGTCGTGGTGCTCGCCGAAGACCGCAACCTCGACTTGGCGATAGATGAGTTCAGATCGGAACCTCACGAGCGATGGTTCAACTCGTGTAAGTTGTATAGCTGCTTCGATGAGATCCTTTGCAAACTCTATCACTGGCGGCTGCGCCCGTAATGACAGATCAATCCCAATGCGAACAGTGCCCATCCTTGCCTGCGCATCGTTATCGTCTGTGATCTCGGTTGGTTGGTTCTCGTTGATCCATGCGACAACTCTGAGAGTCTCTGCGAGTAGTACCTGGTCCTTGAATCCATTCGCACGGAGTTGCTTGTATCTGAGTTGCACAAGCGTCCTGCGAGCTGGGAACACGATCGGATCATCATCGCCGATCGCATTGAGCGTATCAACAGCGACCTGCGCATCGACTGATCCTTGCATCGCATAGCGAAGGATCAAGCGAGCACTGCGGGCAGACGATGGATAGGCAGTGATATACTGACGAACCGCTTGATCGAGTATGTCGGACATAACTTGTGAGTTGTTGCTTCTCGATTCGATCGCAGCGATTCTGATCCACCGTGCTTCCTCGATGATCTGCTCGTTGAGCGTGTGTGCAATAAGCTCATCGCATACTTTGATTGATTCTGCCCCACGCCCAGATCGCAGTTCGCAGTAGGCGAGTTTGAGTTTGCAATCATCTCGCTCATTGTCAAATCTATCCGCATCGAACGAATCAAGCGCCCTTGCAAACTGAGCGGCAACCGACGCGTAGAGCCCTGCATTGCCTGCCTGCTCTGCTTGATTGAGTTCGGCGAGCGCCTGGGCATAGTTGGTGATAAAGCTATTGGCGACCATGGGCAGCGATTCAAACCGGCGGTACAGATCGAGCACATGCCCGATTTCGCCTTGCTCAACAAGCTGCTCAATCGCATACTGGGCGACATGGGTTGCCTCACGAATACCGCCTCGACCTACTCGCGTAGAGTGCATCGCGCCGAGAGATTGAAGCGCCAAGAACCTTGCTTGAGCAACGCGCATGAATGTTTCATTATCTCGTTGTGTATTGATCTGCTCGATCAACTCATTCACTTCGGTCCAGTCACGATCTATTGCGAGCACTTCGAGGAGCCGATCTTGTCCAGCTCGATGAAGCTCAGGATCCGTATGTTCTGATTCTGCGACCAAACGCGCCCAAGAACGAGCTGTGAGCATGTCTTCAGATTGAGCATAAGAGAGCGCAACACCGATCGCGGACCGGGCAACATGGTCAAACTCAAGCATTGTTTCGTTCAATAGTTTGAACTGCGGAAACTCCCCCTCAGCCCCGAGCAACCACCCAAAGGAGAAGAACACACCAGAGGGGACATGCTGATCTTTGAGCACCGCAACTGAATACCCAGTCCATCCGTGATAGTAATGAGCCAAAGAACGATACCGGCGTAGGTCGGCGAGGGTTTCCGGTGACTTTGCTCCATCTCGCTTGTTTGTCTTGAGCTTTGATCTTTTGAGTTGCTCTATTTTCACATCAAGCTTCGACGCGATGGATCGCAGTTGACGATTGAGCCCTTGGAGATTGCTGATCGAATCTGAACGCTTCACCGGATCAAGTAGCTCTAGACGGGCGAGTTCTACCGAGGGCTCATAGACGAGATATGACTCGATCAACAACTCAATACGCAGCTCATACATCGGAACAGAACTCATCCTCGCAACCAATGCACTTGCACGATTGAACATCAATGCTCGGTACGCGTGCTCTCGGGGGTACGAACGCAGCTGACTGAGATACAACTCTGAAAGTTCTTGAGTGAGCAGCGTCCGTTCGTTTTCATTCTTTGCAATGCGGATTCGATCTTCGAGCTGGAGCTCGAGCAGGCTGAACATATTGTGAGATTTGAAAAACTCAGCGACCTGCTCATCCTCAGGCGATGCAGCATAGGTATGAGCGTACACGCCACAAGCAATCAGTACACTCACCAAGATGACTTTGTAGAATGACATCTATTCGTTCAAATCTGAGGGGACATAGGTTCGTTTTTGGAACCCAGCATTGCGGGCAGCCTGCAAAGCGGCAGCGATTGATGATATTGGCACATCGGGATCTGATTTAATTGCGACCCCGGGCTCCTTTGGTAGATTCTTGAGCAGGCTCTCAAGAGATTGTCTATCGGGTACGATCACTTCGCCGATGACAAAGATCGGCGTTGCTCCTTGCATTCGGATCTGTATGATCTGAGGCTGAAGCTCGCTCGATCGGACTCCGCCGCCTTCGGTCTGGAGTGTCGCGGGGAGTTTGTGTTCTTCCTTTGCGAAGTTGGCTGTCACCAGAAAGAAAATCAGGAGCAAAAAGACAACATCGATCATCGAAGTAAGCGGCAGCGCCCCGAGATGGGATGACCTTCTTCTTGATTTGGCAGTTGCAGATCGGCTCATTACCCACCCCCGCCATCGACAGTTGCCAGCTTCCAGCGTTGCACACCAGTATTGGACAATCGCAATAAGAGCCGATCAAGATGAATCGCTGAGGCATGGCGATCAGGGCGGATGAGTACATCAAATGGATCGCCATCGGCATGTGATGCTATACCGGCTGCTGCAAGTCGCTCGATTTCAAGCAGGCTCGTTTCGATCGACTCGACAAGATAAGCACCCTGATTTGTGAGATCGATAATCATCGCTGGTTCATGGCGAACCTCTACATCATCACCAGGCTGATGCGGCAGATCGATCTCTGTCCTGCGTAGCTCGCCGAATTGCGAGGTAAACATAAAAAAGATGATGAGCTGAAAAACCACATCGATCATGGAAGTCAGATCAACATGAATCATGTGCTTAGATGTAGACGCTCGTTTCCTCACGCTCGGGGGGCTCCTTGTGCTTTGGCTGGCGATGGCGCTACCCCTTGGGCCGACTCAAGGGGTGCGATCATTTCATCAATCTCTTCGTTGATTTCAGTTGTCAGATGATCGATCCGGTTTCGGAGGTAGGTGTACATCGCGGTCGATGGGATTGCGACGATGAGCCCGAGCACCGTTGTGATCAGCGCCTGCGAAATGCTCCCGGCGAGCGCATCGGGGCGCGCAGGACCATCTGATAAGGTCATGGTATCGAATGCTCCAACCATACCGACGACCGTCCCGAGCAAACCGAGCATGGGGGCAACCGATGCAATCAGCCCGATCCCATCGGTGAGCCGATACAGCCGATCGACTTCGAGTCCGCCGATCTCATCGACCGATGAGCGGGGTTCGAGCATGCCAAACGCTGATCGTGAAGCACGGACTAAACCCGTTCCGATCACTCGTGAGAGATAGTTTGTGGATTCTTCCTCCTCACATCGCTTGATCGACGCGACAATATCGCCATCGGCGAGCAATGTCCGAAGATCATCTATCAACTCCGGTGGGGCAAGCCGATCGCGCCGGATGCGGAAGAGTTGCGCCCCGATCATGCCCATCGCGACAAACGATATCAGGATGATAATCATCCCGATCGGGCCGCCTTTGGCGATATAATCGAGGAGTGAGCGATGGACTTCGCCAGTGTCTTGGGCGAGCGTGAGCGTTGCGGACGAGAAAGTATGGAAAGTGAAGAGCTCATTCATGTGCGGTGGACTCCTTAGTTCTTCGACTCGCCGCGTTGGCGGGCCCATGCGTTGCGTGATTGGAACTTTAAGTCGTTCCCCCACTGCACACGATCTGTTCGGGCGAGGTATTCGTTGGCAATTTCTGATGCGAGCTGAGCAAGCGGGCGGCTGACATCATTTAATCGAACAATGATATGGACCAACTCGATGATGCCTCGTTCGTTTGCCCGGGTATCTTCATCGGCCAAAAGTGAAACACCGATGGCCAACCTTGCCCAGACTTCAATCCAGGTGCCTGGGTTTGTTCTTGCTTGTCGTTTGAGCGCCGCGATGGAGGCTTTGCGGATCTGCGAACTCGGGTGCGCCTGGGCAGCGACCATGTCGGCGATCAGGTCGATGCCGGTGTCCCGGCGTTCACGCCCACGGATGAGACGCTCGATCTGAGCAAACTTTTCTTCCGCTTGGACAGTACGATGGATATCAGAATGCAGAGCCAGTTCAAAGTAGCCGTACAATGCTCGCTGGCGTGAGGACAAATCCTCCGAATCAGGCATCGACGCCAGCGCCTGAAAACGGTCACTCGAACTAAAAATAGGCGGGAGCGCCACCATCAACTGGTGCTCGGGATCAAATCCATCAAGTTGATCTGCTGCTGCTTGATCGTTTGTTTCGAGTGATGCGAGCCCTTGATCACGATTGGCGCCGATCCAACTGACCATCGCCAAGACTGCTGATACACGATCTTGGCGATCGAGTCGGCACTGCATCAACCCAAGACTGACATCCGCTGATTGTGGGCCGATATTCCAAAGATATTGATCTTCGAGTTGATTGTAGATCGTCTCGGCTCCGAAGAAATCGCCACGGATCAGCCGCAGGTGTGCACGCCACGCGTCTTGGGCAGGGAGCTGATACTGATCGTACTTGGCATCGGCTGGTTTGAGTGAGCGAACTTCATACCAAGGTATCAATGTGGGAATAACCTGTTGCTCGATCTGTATTGGTACACCTTGTTCATTAACTATGCCCACAACTCCAACCACAGGCTCAGTCTGGGACCATCGTATAAGGGTTGATTGAGTTAATGGTTTCGGGTCTTCATCAACACCCACCATCGCCAACGCAACCGAGCATATCAAAGCTGGCAGAATCATGGCGTGCCCTCTTTGATATGAGTGAACTTGCCGCCTGAATGCTTGGCGATATTGGTCAGTTTATTCTTCGCCCCACGCGCATTATTGGGATCACCGAGCTCACCAAAGAGAATGCAGTGGATCGGGATCAGCTCGCGACGATTCATCTGACGAATCAACGCCGGGACATCATTCTCAACCAATCCATCGGTCATGAAGTAGATCGCGTCGGGTTCTGGGTCGAGCGAGAAGACCTGGCTGAACGCAGGGATCGGTTTCGTCCCACCTGCTGGCGAGATAACAAAGAGTCCGGTGCCCGCCAAGCGTTTGCTCGAAGGCTCTGCCCGAACCCACTTTGTGTTGCCGAAGAGCGAGATCGGATTGCTTGAATATAAGACTACAAAGAAATCTGCGACTTCATCGAGTCCTGTGATGGATCGCAAGAGCTCAGCTCGGGTGAGTTCCCATCGTGTTGATTCGCCGTCGCCGGTCAGCGCATTCATCGAACCCGAGACATCGACGATGTATGCGAAGCGTCTGCCTTGGGCTTCGAGCCCAAAGAAGCTCGCGCCATCTCCAGTCCCGGCACCGGCACTGCCCGTGGTCGCATCAATGCTTGTGAGCGATCCCCCGCCAGGGCTCAGGCTCGGTGCGATCGAATCGGCGAGATCATTAACGGATTGATCGTCGCTTGTATCAGCGAGGAGATCAATTTCAACCACGGAATCCAGCGGAGTAATGGCGACTTCAAAGCTCTCGAACTCGATCTTGGGAGATGAGGTCTGCGCCAGGTCTGCTTGGGTGAGCACGGCAAAGTCCACATCATCTTCGCCTCGTCCGCCTGCGTCGGCGAATCCGAAGTCAATTGTGATAATTGCTGCGATCAGCAGGATCACCAGATGGATCAACACAGAAATCCCCACACCCATGATGGTTGCCCGCTCGATGAGCCGACGGCGAGAGGCTTTGTGCTCAGCACCACTGGAGGCATCATCATTATTCAAAATGGCTCGTTGGTGATCCAAGTGGCTCGTGGTCCCTTGCTTCCTTGCCTTGCAGTGCCTGAAACAAGTGCTCATTTCTTTCAAATGAGCCCCAGGCGATAGGCACAATCCGTGTGCCCATTTCTCCGTTCGCATAGAGTACCACATCGGTTCGATGGGGTTCTATCATTGAGGCGTGTTTTGCTGGCGCACTTGGCTAATGTGCTCTGGCTTTGCAATCAATCACTGGAGAAACCGATGCCCAAATCAGCCTCAACTACCAAACGCACACCGCCCAAACGAGTCCTGCTCAAACTCAGCGGCGAGGCCTTCTGCGCCCCCAATGGATTCGGCATCGACACCAAAGAACTGGGCATCATCGCCAACGAGGTCCTCGACGCGACCAAAGCCGGCGCCCAGATCGCCATCGTCGTCGGCGGCGGCAACATCATCCGTGGAGCCGAACTCGCCAAATCGGGTGATATCCAACAAGCAACTGCCGATTACATGGGCATGCTGGGCACCGTGATGAACGCTGCAGCACTCAAAGAAAAACTCGATACGATCGGCGTGGACTCGCGGGTGCTCTCGGCACTTGATATCAGAGCGATCGCAGAGCCATTTATCCGCAACCGAGCGATCCGCCATCTCAATAAAGGGCGCGTAGTAATCCTCGCTGCGGGGACCGGCAATCCGTTCTTTACCACGGACACCTGCGCAGCCCTAAGAGCCACCGAACTCGATTGCGATGTGCTCCTCAAAGCTACCAAGGTTGACGGCGTGTACTCCGCTGATCCAAATAAAGACCCATCGGCAACACGATATACAAATATCACCTTCACCGAAGCGATCGAAAAACAGCTCGGTGTGATGGATATGACCGCGTTGACCATGTGCCAAGAGCGACAAATCCCGGTCCTTGTATTCGATTTTAAAACTCTTGGCAATATCCGTCGGGTTATCGAGGGCGAGGAAATCGGAACATTGATGAGCACTCAATCATAATCTCACCGCACTACCACGATCATCATTGAGACGGATATGATTCATTCAAAGACGAATACCCTGGAGACACACAATGAGCACCGATCCTGACACCATCCTTCTTGAAGCCGAAGAATCCATGACCAAAGCGGTTGAATACCTGACCAGCGAGCTCTCGGGCATACGCGCCGGGCGAGCATCGACCGCGATGGTTGAGTACATCAAGGTCGAATGCTACGGCTCTGAAACCGATCTCAAAGGCATCGCAGCAATCTCGATCCCTGAACCGGCACAAATCCTGATCAAACCTTTTGATCCATCACTGGCCAACGCGATCCGCCAAGCGATCGAACTTGCAAACCTTGGGGTGAACCCACAGGTTGAGGACAAGCAGGTTCGGCTCACGCTGCCGATGCTCACCACCGATCGACGCAAACAGCTTGTCGCACAAGCAAAGAAGGTTGGTGAAGAACAGAAAATCGTTTTCCGCAATGCCCGAAGAGATGCCAACAAGCACGCAGACTCACTCGCAAAGCAAGACGGTACGCATTATTCGGAAGACGAAATCAAAACACTTCACACCGAGATTCAGGATCTGCTGAAAAAATATGAGGGCAAGGTTGATGACCTGCTCACAAAGAAGACCACAGAGATCACCACTGTCTGATCGAACTGGTTGCAATTCAACATAAAAGACCGTCCATCTGGACGGTCTTTTTTTATGGGGTTATCCACATGTATTGTTCTGAGCACACTATTTAATGTAGATCGCTCGCGGGCTCACCAGCAGCACCTTTTCATCACGAAGCAGCGACAAGCCATTGAGCGTATCAACAACCGCAAGGTATCTTTGATCGCCGAGCAGTGTTCTGAGTGTCACCTCGATCTGGGATGCCCCGATCGACTTCGCAGGCGATTCTAAAAACTGTCCGAACGAGTTGAGGATCATGTCCTCAAAGCTTGGCGGCTGAGGATAGTGAACCACATCAAAGTCACCCATCTCGATCTCAGCAGCAAGCGCGTTGATCGCGTCATCGAGCCCGCCCACTTCATCGGCCATCTTGAGCTCTACCGCATCGGACCCAACAAACAATCGCCCCTCGGCGGTCTCATCGAGATCAATTCCATCACGCCCGGCCTCGACGCGTGATGTGAAGAGATCATATGTCTCTCTCATTTCGATTCGCATCATCTGGAGTTGGGCAGCGTCCCAAGGAGTCGAAGCCGAAAACAGATCACCCATCGGGCCACGAGAGCGTTCGACGATGTTAATCTTGGCTTTTTCGTACAGCTCACCCATCGCATACTTGCCGCCAACTACACCAATCGAACCAACAATACTCGATGGATTCACAAAGACTTTGTCACCAGCACTGAGCACATAGTACCCGCCCGAAGCAGCCATACTTCCAACACTCACCCAGACCGGTTTTTCCGTCTTGAGTCTTTCGATCCCTTGCCACATCACTTCCGATGCAATTGCTGACCCGCCGGGCGAGTTCACACGCACGATAACGCCTTCGATCATATCTTCCTTGAGAATCGTTTCGATGGTGTTGCGGATCGTTCGTGATCCGACCGATGTGCCCCCGCCAAACATGCCGCCTGAACTTGAGTCGCCATCGATGATCGTGCCGTTAATATGGAGCACCGCGATGGTTGGATGGTCGATATGCACTGACCCGGAATCTGACATCATCGCAGCGAACACCGCGAGCGGCGAAGAAAAATCGATCGCGTTGTCAGCAACCGCATACGGATTCGATACCCAGATAACATCACCATCGTATTGGTCCTCGAAATACTCTTTGAGCAATGGCAGATCAACCTGGGCATCGATGATGTCAGCTTCGATTGCTTCCTCACCCGATGCAGACCACACAACCTTCATCGCTTCGTCGAGCTCACGCGAACTCATATCTCGTCCGTCGAGCAGTATGCTCCGGATGTTGTTGTACATTCCATCGAGCAACCCAGAGATGTTCTG
>JAESSR010000020.1 GCA_016764015.1 Phycisphaerales bacterium | reverse complement strand
TGCCCGCCATCAAAGAGTTGCATTATTTCTCCCAGCTCCATGCCGTTGATAATATCAAGTTCGGTCCTGTGCACCGTAAACAGCAGGCCAAAGAAGCACTCGACCACAACCGTCGCCGCTCGGGTTTACTGACCAATGCAATCCGGGCGATTACCAACTATACAACACAATTACCAATACCCGAAGACCCGACCAACACACGAGCGACCTCCCAACAACCGCCCACGCCGCCAACTCATAGCCCACGCGCATTCGGACCAGACCACCGCAAACTCCAAATCAACGAATGTCTCAACTACTTCAACCAACTGACAAACAAGATCCCAGCCGTACAAAGAGCTCGCAAGCTTGCCGAGCTTGACCATATCGACCAAGAAGAGATCAGCGACGACTGGTACCGCGGCATCTTCTCGTTCGCAGAAAAAAATTATGTACGCGGCGAGATATGCCCCTGCTACATGCCACTCCCCGCAGAGGGAATCAATCACATCCTACGCATCAATCCCAATATCAAGATCATCATTATCGTGCGAGATCCTGTTGACCGCATCTGGTCGCACCTTCGCATGTATATTAACTATAGCAATAACGACCTCGACTTAAACAGAATCTACAACGATGAATTCAATCTCATCCCATTCTTGCACTACACAGATTACGAATTTGCTATTTCACGCTGGGAAGCGATGTGCGGAAAAGAATCTGTTAAAGTCGTGCTCTACGACGATATCGCCCTCCAACCGCAAGCCTCGCTCAATGAAATCCTTCAATTTATCGATGTAAAACCACCTAAACGCTATATCGATTTAAGCGATCGCGTTTTCATTGGCGAACCCCGCAACTTTCCCGTCCGTCTTCGTGACATGCTCTACAAGCAACTCGAATCACAATACGACTATCTTCGCCCGCGATTTCCTGAGGCTGTCGAACGCTGGGAAAGGACTCACGAAGAAGCAATTTCCGGATACACCCATCTTGAACCTCATGCTATAGGATAACCCAAATTCTCTATCGCCGATCCGAGTTGTGATTCGATGCGATCCAAGCAGGATCGGCTTAATCCCGACTTCCACTGCGCAGGCGAGCTATCGAATACATGACCTGCAGCGGTCTGTTTGTCATGCTCAGAACGATCGCCGAAAATGGAGGACTCCCAGAACGCATTTAATCCGCGAATAGTTTCGCGGCCATGAAATCCAAGATGAATGAGAATTTCATGGAAGAGTGTCATGTTGCGATCGACGATCATGTCCTCGTATTTTACTGCTTTGAAGATTTCTTGATCATCAAAGGCATGCATCTCGAGGATGGCTTGCCCCATGTGATTGTCGATCTCGAACTGAACTTGATCTTCGAGGTTTGAGATCGCGATTAGTTTTTGTTGGTAAGTTTGGCCGGCGAATGATTTCGAGGGTTGGTGGAGCCAGGGTTCGTCGGAGACGAGATGGTAACGGACGGCAGAGAGGAGCATATCGCGCGGATCACGAATAATATGAATCCCGGCAGCTCCACGGGATGCTTTGCAGTTTGTGAGGTCGGGTATTGCGGAATGGTAATCAACAAAAATTGCGGGAAGGTCGGATTTTGACTCGGCAAATGCTCGTTGTTGTTCAAAGTATTCGAGTTTGTCCGGTCGGATGTCCCACCCCGACTCCCCTGTATTGAGATGGACGAACTCTAAGCCATTTGCTTTGGCTATCCGTCGAAATGTGGTTATCATCCAGACCGTGCCGGACTTGTGATGGGTCGCGATGAAGATATGCGGTGCGGGCATAGACAAGTATACGCTCTGCTAATCTGCGGGAGATGATTTGGCGATCTTCGCCCACCTAGCCGATATATGGTGCATGCAATGCACCGATCAAACCATCTGGATCCAATCCTCGTATCAATCTCAGTTTGATCTCCTGGGCACGATGGCCGCCGAGATTACGGAAGCTTTCATCGCCAAGGGATATGACGCTCGGCTGATTGATATTGCCCAGGAAACCGGGCCGACCCAAGGCGTGTTCTTCTTCCTCAATACGCCAAGCAGCTTCGATCATCTTCCCACTGCGTTGTTCTCGCCAGAATCGAATCTGTCCGCTGTACAACTGCATGTTGACCATCCATTTGCACTGCCTGATTCGATTCTTGATGAATGGGTTTTGAGAGCCTCGCTCGATCGGTATCGGTTGCTCTTGCCGTGCCTTGATGATGTGCATCTCCTCCGAACACGGTTCGCTGGAATGGTGCATTCATGGATGGCACATGGGATTCCACGCGAAGCACTTTGCCCCCATGATTCACTCACCACACGAGCATACGAAAACAGAGCATTTGATGTTGTATTCACTGGGTCAATCTGGACACAAGAAAAAATCGACGCGAGTCTGGGTCAGCTCAATGCAGGTATGGCCGGGATTGTCAATGAAGTTGTACATCTCATGACCAAAGAACCGCACCTCGGATATGTCGCAGCTACAGATTTGGCGATGGGTTCTCGCGGGATCATCACCGGGGACTGGGTGACACAGAAATATCTCTGGGGATTAGTAGTTGCGATTGTCAATCGTCATCGTCGAACACAAACCGTCAAATCAATGCAGGGGCTCAAGGTCGGCGTGTTTGGGTCTTCCGCTTGGAAAGAGCATTGCACAGGCACGATAGAATATGCTGGAGAAATACGCTACAGCCAGTGCGCATCGGCCTTTGCTCAAGGCAGGATCGGACTCGCCTGGGGCCCCACTCAGTTCGTCCACTCCTATTCAGAACGGATCATGCAAGCGATGGCCGGCGGATCGTGTGTCGTCACGGATGATCGGCTCTTGGTGCGACGAGATTTTAATGGCGCTGCGAGCCCTGACGGGGACACAACTTGTTTGTTTGATTGGAGCGATCCAAATGCAGCCAGAGAAGCTGTTGATTCCAAACTGATGGATATCGATGGAGCATTAGCCATGGCCAAGCGTGGACGAGCACTCGTTGAATCGAGTTGCCTCTGGGAACACCGTGTCGCAGGAATGGTTCCGTTTGAAAAACCTGTTGCAACTCAAAGTGTGTAGACATAAAAAAACCTCACCGAATAGTGAGGCTTTGAATAAACATGTTATTTGATCAGGCTTTGATCGATTCGACCTTCACGCCGGTGTAGCGTTGGCGATGCCCGGTCTTGCGTTGGTAGGTGCTCTTGGTGCGGAACTTATGGATGAAGATTTTATCACCCTTGTGCATTGGGGTGGTGATTTCGAGGGTGACGGTTGCGCCCTTGACATATGGAGCACCGAGTGTTGCGTCGCCGCCGATGGAGCCTACGACGAGGACCTTGTCGATGGTGATGGTATCGCCGATTTTGGCTTCACCTGATTGGTAGAGGTCGATCCACATGGTGTCATTTTCGATGACTTTGCGTTGCCCGCCGGATTCTTCGATGATTGCGTAAGTGTCTGC
>JAESSR010000291.1 GCA_016764015.1 Phycisphaerales bacterium | reverse complement strand
TGTAATTGACGACTGCAACACCGACTGTATCTTTACTGCTGGAAATATCTCCGTGGTACATTTTTTTCTCCTATTCCTGGATGATGATCATCGTTGCAAATTTTTTCATGTCTGTTCCCGTTCGATCAATTAAACCGCCATATGCTGATGAACGAGTTCTTCGGTCAGTTTATCGACCGTCCCACTTGCCGCGACGGCTCCTCTGTCCAGTACTACGAAGTGCTGCGAGGCCCGACGGGCAAATTCCACATTTTGTTCAACTAAAACGACAGTCATGCCGTTTTTCTGGTTGAGGTTGATCAAAACTTCTTCGATCTGTTCAACAATATTGGGCTGGATTCCTTCGGTTGGCTCATCCAGTAAAATCACCTTGGGATCAGTCAGCAACGCCCGGCCAATGGCAAGTTGCTGCTGCTGGCCACCGGAAAGATTCCCTCCCAGGCGATTCAAAAATTCCTTGAGAATTGGAAACAGTTCAAAAATCCATTCATTAATTTCTGTATCACCAGAACCATTGGCAAAAGTCCCAAGTTTCAGGTTTTCCCTAACCGTGAATCCTGGTAAAATTCCACGCCCCTGAGGTACATATCCAATACCTGCAATCGCCCGCAGGTCGGCTCGCTTGGCATTAATTTCCACGTCATCAAGTTTGATACTCCCTGACGAGCGCTTCATTAATCCCATAATGGTTCTCATCAAGGTTGTCTTGCCAACCCCGTTGCGGCCCAGAATAGAAATAAAATCCCCGGTTTCAACGCGCAAACTGACCTCTTTCAAGGCGTGACTGTTGCCGTAAAAAGCGTCAACGTTCTTCAGTTCAAGCATCTGAAATCCTCACTCTTCCAAGGTAGGCATTCTTGACATCCTGGTTTTCCTCAATTTCTGCAACAGACCCTTCTGCCAGGATTTTTCCCTGGTGCATTACAGATATGACTTCGGCAATTTCTTTAACGAAACCCATATCGTGTTCGACAACAATCAGGGTGTGGCGCCCCTTAAGCCGGTTGAACAATTCAGCTGTTTTCTTTGTTTCCCCAACGGTCAAACCTGCAGTTGGCTCATCCATCAAAATGAGTTGAGAGTTTTGTGCCAGAAGAAGAGATATTTCGAGCCATTGTGTTTGTCCATGCGATAAATGCCCGGCCGTTGTTTCCAGATCATCCTGAAGCCCGACAAGCTCTACCAGCTTTTCAAGGCCATCCATTTCAGCACCACGGCCAAATTGCATGGCATTGGCAAACACGCCCACGTGCTGGCAATAAGCAACATCAAGATTTTCCCTGACGGTTAATTCACGAAACACACTCGGGATTTGAAATTTCCGGCCAATTCCAGCTCGGGCAATTTCATGCTCTTCCATTTTCAGCAGGCCCTGGCCATTGAAAAAAATCTCACCTGACAACGGCTTTATTTTGCCACAGATAATATCAAGCGCGGTTGTCTTGCCAGCGCCATTTGGGCCGATAAGGCATCTGAGTTCACCTTTTGAAACGGATAGATTGAAATCCTCAATTGCTCTGAACCCATTGAATTCAACGACAATATCACGCATGTCGAGATGGCCGCTATCCCCACTCATTGAGAGCCCTCCTCAATCCCGGTTTTTCTCTTAACCGGTTCACCGTTTGTTGATGAGGAAAAACGTTTCATGAGTTGGTCTACGCCACCCGCCAGACCTTTTGGCATGAACAAAACAATGGCGACAAAAAAGAGACCCATAATCAGGGTCCATGATTCAAGGAAGATTTTGGATTCCGACAATGCCCCTTGCATACCTGTCACAATGATGGCACCCAACATGGCACCAAGCAGGCTTTGGCGTCCGCCAACCGCAACCCAGATAACGATGCCCAAACTTATTGGCACACCTAAAAAAGTGGGTGAGGCAAATTCGTTTACAATCGTGTAAAGCATGCCCGCTAATCCGGCGATCCCGGCCGAAACGCAAAAGGCAAATATCTTGAAATTTGCAACGTCATAGCCGAAATATCGAACACGGTCTTCATGATCGCGGACAGCTTGCAGAATAAGGCCAGCCTTGCTTTTCGTAATGGCAAGAGCAAAAAACAGGCTGACAGTCAGACATATTGCAATGAGATAATACAGTGAACTATCATAGGCATCGAACGTAAATCCGAATACTTCAAGCTGCGCCAGGTCTGTGATTCCATTAAAACCACCCGTGAATTGCTGTTGGTCAATAATCAGTAAATTGACAACCACAAGCCACGCCAGGGTTATAATTGCCACATAAACACCAGTTATGCGCCCCTTGAACATGAACCAGCCAAGAAAGGCAGCAAGTGTCACCGGAACCAGAATTCCCGCAGCGAGGCCAAACGCCAAAGACTGAAAGGGTTGCCAGATCAATGGTAGTTCTGTCACATTATTCCAGACCATGAAATCCGGTAACCCGGATTTTCCCGTATGGACCGGTACCGTTTTCAGCTTTAGCGACATCGCCAGGCAATAAGAACCCAAACCAAAACTTACCGCATGACCAAGATTGAGGATGCCGGTATACCCCCAGGAAAGGCTCAAAGACATCGCCAGTATTCCGAGCACCAGATAACGGGCGTATTTATTCAAAATGAACGCGTCATCGATAAAACTGGGGACAGCCAAAATTGCTAAACAAATCACCCCGTAAACACAAACTTGTCTGGCCGTTTTTCTGGTCACTGTTTCTTGCACTCCATTATTGGCCACCGCTGGTTTTCAGTTGACCTATTCACCGGCGTATCTTCGTAGAAAACAGCCCTTGCGGACGGAAGCGTATCAACACGATAATGGCCAAAAAGACGACGGTCTTGGCCACAGTGTCATTACTGAAAAAGGCCAGAAAACCATTCATTTGGCCTAGGATTAGTGAGCTTGCCACAGTGCCTAAAAGGCTTTCGACACCGCCAAGAACAACAACCATGAAGGCATCGACCACATAGTTTGTACCCATTTCCGGCGACACACTTTTGAGTGGGGAAACCAGCGCTCCGGCGAGGCCTGCAAGACCGCAACCATAAGCAAATGTCATACTGTAAATTTTGTTACTGTTGATTCCGAAACTGCTGGCCATTTCCCGATTTTGGGTGATTGCGCGCAACTTCATTCCGAAGTTGGTTTTGTACATTAAAAACCATGTCAGCCCGAACAAGGCTGCCGTCATGACAAGTATAAACATTCTGAAAGCGGATGTCTCAACACCAAGAATGGATATGCTACTGCTCAGCACCGGCGGCATCTCAACATAGCGTAACTCGCCACCAGCAGTAAGGCGAATGATCTGCTGCGCAATAATACCGACACCCCAGGTGGCCAGAATGGTATCCAGGGGGCGATCATATAAATGTCGTATGACCACGCGCTCAACGATAAAGCCGATGAATGCGACGATCAGAAAAATAAGTATCAGTCCTTCAAACAATCCTATCTGGGCATACTTTTGCAAGGCCCAGGAGCTGTATGCACCGAGCATGACAAACTCGCCATGTGCAAGATTGATAACGCCGGTTGTGCCATAAATGATGGCAAGGCCCAAAGCGACCAGCAGCAGAATTGAACCAATGCTCAATCCGGTGATTACTTGTGAAATGATAATTTCACTCATGCCTTATAAGCCCTTCGCCATTACGTTGAGATGGGAGGGGTGTCTCCCATCTCAACATTTTGTATCAATTACCTACAAGGCACCTATGCTTCTTTAAGGCCTTGCTCCGTGCAGGTCTGGTTTTCGTATGCCTTGTACGGGACAGGCGCCAGCCACGTCGAGGACTGTTTGATGATTTCAAACTGCCCATCCGATTTGCACTGACCAATTTTCGGCCACAGATATGTGTGAAGCGTCGCAGCATCAAGGCGGACTTTACCCTGAGGTGCGATCATTTCTATACCTTTGACAGCTTCTCGAATATTGGCTGGATTGATATCACTCGGGGCCAGTTTGGAGCAGGCCTCGGCAAACATCTTGACCTGGAAGTAGCTGGGCTCGGAAACAAAATGCGTCACCTTGTCCCCCCCCCAACGACTGCGATAGGCATCAACAAATTTTTGATTTTCGGGAGAATCCCAAACCATGAAATACGGTGCCGAGGTGAAATGACCGGCAGCGGCATCACCGCCCATGGCGGCTACTTCGTTTTCCGAAGTTGTCAGGCTTGCCATCGGCATTTTTTCCGGGTCAAGGCCAGCAGCACGATATTGTCTATGCAACGCAACAACGCTGTCACCCACAACTGTGGAGAAAATGACATCGGGCTTTTCACTGCGGAACTTGTTCACCACGGAAGAAAATTCCGAATGGCCAAGGGGTACGTATTCCTCGCGGATGACTTCTGCTCCAAGTCCGGCAAGGAGCTTTCTACAATAGTTGTTTTCTTCTTTTGGATAGATATAGTTGGAGCCAATCAACGACCAGCGTTTGCCAAATTTTTTCACCAGCCAGGGGATGAATTCATCCTGCTGCTGGTTGGGCACTGCACCTGTGTAGATGACGTTTTTTGAACACTCGCGACCTTCGTAAAGTGTCGGGTACCAGTACAGGTTTTTGCGCTTTTCAAACACCGGCAGGACCGCTTTACGACTTGCCGACGTATACGAACCAAACACACTCACACATTTATCACTCAGAACCAGCTTGCGGGCCTTTTCAGCAAAGGTCGCCGGATCGGACGCTGGATCTTCAACAATTGGAACAATCTTCATTCCATTGACACCACCGGCAGCATTAACTTCCTCAATCGCCATGATGGTGGCTTTGTTGAGAGATTCTTCGATAATGCCTGTGGTTCCGGTTAGCGAAAAAAGGACGCCAACCTTGATTTCATTACCCTGCGCATAGGCGAGCGAGGCATCCTTAATCCAAATATGCGGGAAACCGGCCGCCGTAATAGCGCCTGCTGCAACTGATCCCTTAATCAATGATCTTCTGTTAATCTTCATTTTATCCTCCCTTTAGGCACAAAAAAAACCCGTCTTGAACCGCACTAGTGCGATCAATAACGGGCAACATTGCCTTGAATATTTTTAGCAGCGTCATTGCCACTGTCACTTAAATTTCACAAATTCTATAACACAATCTGTGAAAACTTACTAAGCCCAACTCATTGCAAAGAGAAACCAAAAAGGTCAAACTCTCCAATCGAGTCGCAGGGACATTAGCCAAGAAGTTCCTGCGAGTCAACAATCGAAGATGCCAGGACACCAATTGTCACACGCCGCTGCATCGCTTTCCGGCGTAAATGTCTATAGGCCTCCTCTTCATTCATATCTTTAGACTGCATCATAATAACTTTGGCACGTTCGATGGTTTTCATCGAGCGAAGGTTCTCATCAAGTTTTTCAATTCGTTGCCTTAACCGCCTTTCATATTGATAGTGACTGCGGGCAACAACCATTGATGAAAGCACTTCCTCAGGCCTGCACGGCATATGAATGACCGCATGTGGAACACTGTGTTCCAGAATTTCCCGAGAGGTATTTTGATTGGCAGGAATGACTACGATTAATGTGAACTGGGCATTTCCGGGCATGCTCCTGCACCGGGTGGGGAGATCGGCAACCAATTCGCAAAAAACGATATCGAACTCGTTTGGAATTTCCTCTGGCATTGGCCAGATGTGCTGCACTTTTGATCGGGTTCGCTGTATCTCCCGGATAAGATCTTCGCCATGATCGTCTCTTTTAACTATTACGGCAATCGATAGATCCTGAAACTTTTCGTGACTGTGTCCAGCGCTGCTATTCACTTTTTCTGGCATAGAGTTTTTAATCCGGTTAAAATGCCATGCTTCGACCATAGCCAATCAGATAGGGATCAGCGGAGACTCTGGAATTTGATTCGTACAGTATTTCAAATCGTCCAGAACGATTGGCTCTACCAATTCGTGTCCACAAATCCGCGTGACTGCAGCCCTTGTTAATAGAAATCTTACCCTGAGGCGCTTCAAATTCAGACCCGAGAATTGTGGGGCGAAGTAAGTCCGTTTCCATTGAATTGGTCTGTTCCAGTGCCTGAGCAAACATATGGACCTGGAAATATGCAGCTTCCAGACACATGTTGGTCGGCTCGTCTGCGCCATAGCGTTTTTTGAAGCGCGCAGCAAAAACTGAACTGGCTGCATTTTCGAGACCATCAAAATAGGGAGCCGCTGTGATGTGTCCTTCACCAACATCAAAACCCATATTTCTGATTTCCGCCTCGGAAGTTGTCAGGCTGGCAATCGGCATAACTTTGGGATCAAAACCGTAATCCATATATGCCTGG
>JAESSR010000290.1 GCA_016764015.1 Phycisphaerales bacterium | reverse complement strand
TGACTCGATCGAATCGCTCCCGGTTGCATTCTTGACCGGCGCGAACTCTTCTACTCGATCAGTCTCAACAACAATTGACTTTGAAGCCAATGGGATCCCGTCGAATACAAACTTCTCGAGCTTCACCGCGTTGTTCTCGCTCGGAGTCACTGTTTGCCCTGTTGCCAGATCAAAGTGCGACACCTTCTTGAGTGCACGATGGAACGGTAACGCGTACTCAGGGTTTGACACGATCTTTTCAATGAAACCTACACCAATGGCATGAATCGCAATCGAGCCTGCATTAAAACTCAGTTGCCCTTGCTTGTTTGTCTGCTTGGCCAACTCGTCAGACATATCAGAGTACTCAATTACTTCTGTCGCCCCATCGACATCACAGAACACGCCGACCTTTTCATCCCACGATGCTTTGGCAACCATCTTTGAACTAAACTCGCCGGAACTATCCTCAGCGAACGCATGAAGACCAATGAACACAGGGTCAATCACCATCGCGTGCGGATTGTCGACCTGGAAGTAGCTCATGTGCTCAATGCCTCGGGATTTCATATCGCTCAAAGCGCCCGAAACTTCAAGCGCCTTGAACGCTCCCCCGTGCCCGTCAGGATTCGTTGCCAGATGCATCGGGTCGGCCATCAATATTTCACCATTGCCAGCATTCATACTCGGCATCACGCCTTGATCGAAGAACATCACATTGCACTCTTCAAGCCCAAAGAAATCATGCTCGCCAAAGAAACTCTTTGTAGCATCATGATTCAAAGGCGAGGTCATGATGTACCACGGAATCACCGCACCGTATTTCTTCTGCGAACACAGAATTCCCTCCGCAAATATTTGAAACAATGGCTTCTCATTCACACACGAAGTCGGATAGCACCCCTTCGGGCCGTCATACCCAAGCCGACTCCCCTGCCCGCCAGCAACCGTAAAACACGCCACCTTCGATGCCCGGATCAGCTCTTCACCCTTTGCCTTATAAGCATCACGATCCCAGCCGCCATCAAGGCTGTAGTACTTCGCGGGCTTAATAGATGCCGGCGATGGAACAGGTGTGTAGTTCGTCACATACTTGTCGATCATCACACCAAGCTCATCGAGATCGATCAAGCTCAGCTGAGCCGCGATCGAATCACGGGCAGATTCAGGTGTCACCTTGGACAAATAATCAACCAAATGGTGCTGGTTGCATCGCTCAAGTAGGCTCGTTATTTCAGTCGCTGTAGGCATCTGGCATTCTCCTCAAATATTCTGTCCATGATGGTACATCGGTGGTTGGTTCTAGGCACTACACTCTGCCATGATCGACCCATTTACTTCAACGATTGATCTCCCGCTCATCGCCCCATCAATCCTCGCTGCGGACTTTGCAAATCTCGGCGATGACTGCAAAGCCGTGATTGACGCAGGGGCTGATCTCCTCCATGTCGATATCATGGACGGGCATTTCGTCCCAAACCTATCAATGGGCCCAGCGGTCTGCGGCTCATGCAGAAAAGCCTGCCCAGATACCTACCTCGATGTCCATCTGATGGTGACCGATCCCCAGATGTATTTCAAACCATTCCACGACAACGGTGCCAATGCGATCAGCTTTCATATTGAAGTTGTTGATTCCGAGCTGCACGCACGAGATTTGGCTGGCGAGCTCCGTGAAATGGGATGCACTCCTGGGATTGTGATTAACCCACCAACAGATGTTGAGAAAATCCTGCCTGTCGTTGATGCGTTCGATCTGGTGCTCGTCATGTCTGTGAATCCAGGATTCGGAGGCCAAGCCTTTATCCCCGAAGTGCTTACAAAGGCGAAGGCTATCAGCAAACTGCTCAAGCCTACACAACGCCTAGAAATCGACGGCGGCATCAATGCCCGAACGGCCCTCCAAGCGACCGGTGCCGGGATTGATATGCTCGTTGCAGGATCATCAATATTTGCCCAGCCTCGTGCCCATTGGGCACAGATTATTGAGACACTCAGGGGTCCGAATAGTGGATGATTTGTTAAAGTCTCCTTACATAACATAAACAAGTGTTCGATTTGGCCCAATTTGGTCACATCATCGTGAAATATTTGCTACACTTTTGCTTCGGATGCACGATGGCCGATGTTTTACAAAGCTGGCAATGATGTCAGCATTGACCATCAATGGAGTATGCACAGATGGCGAAGCCCAATGGATACACCATCCACCTGCTACGCGTAGGGGATACCGCTTGGGACGAGGATTCCCGAATCATCGGGCAGACCGATCTGCCCATGACACAAGCCGGCTCAGATGCCGTAGCAGATGCGATTAGAGCATTTGCGCCCGAATACCCAATCTCACTCATACTTACGAGCGATGAAGAATCATCTCGCTGGTCATCAAACTTGATGATCTCATCGCCTGAAGTCAAGTTCAAATCGATCAGTTCGCTTGCCAATGTGGGCATGGGGCTCTGGGAGGGCGTACTCAAGTCCGAACTCCATGAACGCTGCCCCTCAGCGTACAACCAATGGAAAGAGAACCCCGTGCGGATTACGCCGCCAGAGGGCGAATCCTTCTACGGCGCTCAGGATCGTCTCATGGCAGGGATTCTCAAGGGATTATCCAAAGCGAAAGGCACTCACCCAAGCGTCGCAATCGTCCTTCGCCCATGGGCCTGGGCAATTGTTCGGTGTTGGCTCAATGATCAGAAAATCTGTGATATCTGGTCACAACTCAGCGAGCCTATAGAGGTACAGTCATTTGAGGTGATGAAATCTCAAATAGACTTTTACCAATCACGAGCCAAGGCGAGTGCATAATTGAATCAACACAAGCCCTTTTAGAGACCATGAAGACGCGCAGGGCGTATAATCCTTATTCGGTGACAAAGGTTTGACCAGAGGACTCATCAATGACACAAGCGGCTACACAGTCATCAAACCAGATCAAGCAGGCAGGACGCCGATCGATCCCGGAAGGATTGTGGCTCCGCTGTCCATCGTGTGCCCAGATGATCTACCGCCGACAGATGGAATCCAATCTTCATGTCTGTCCAGAGTGTGAGCATCACTTCCGCATCTCTGCTGCCATACGCATCTCACAGCTTGTCGATCCAGATACCTTTGTCCCCATGTTCACCGAGCTGCGATGCAAAGACCCGCTGGGGTTTACCGATCTCAAATCGTATCCTGAACGCCTCAAGCGTGAGCAGATCAAAACCGGACAGGTCGAAGGGTGCCAAGCAGGCAAATGCTTCATCAAAGGTCGCCCAACAATGCTCGCGTGTCTCGATCTCACCTTTATGATGGGCTCAATGGGCTCAGTCGTCGGCGAGAAACTCACGCGAACAATCGAATACGCGACAGCGAACAATCTCCCAGTCATCATCGTTTCGTGCTCCGGCGGTGCTCGTATGCAAGAAGCCGCCCTGAGCCTGATGCAGATGGCCAAGACCTCTGCAGCACTCGCTCGTCATGATGACTCGGGTGGCTTGTTCATCTCGGTCATGACCGACCCAACCACCGGCGGCGTCACCGCTTCATTCGCAATGCTCGGTGATTTCCACTTGGCTGAGCCAAAGGCACTCATCGGGTTCGCAGGCCCACGCGTGATCCGCCAAACCATCCGCCAAGACCTCCCCGAGGGGTTCCAGACATCTGAGTTCTTGCGTGAGCGAGGAATGGTCGATCGTGTGGTCCATCGTCATGAGTTGCGATCTGAACTCGCACGCCTGATCGATTACGCGGGTAAATAAGAGCGAGCGATTTTATGGTTCATATCCATGATCTCGCGTACAACACATGTCCAGCGTGACCAAACGATCCAATCGCAAGGCTATTAAGAATGCAATCATCGCAGGGCTGTTTAATGCGCTCTTTCTGATACTTGCGTTCCCACCTTTTTCATTCTGGGGGTTCGCGTTTCTGATTCCATTGCCGCTCTTCGCGATCGCGCGTTCACGACGATTGACTCCATCGAGAACCGCATTTTGGGCAGCCATCGGGTGTTTGCCGGGATGGATTTGGACACACGCTTGGGTCAGCGATATTTCAGCCGCAGGTGTGATCCCGCTCGTTATCCAACTCAGCTTCTTCACATTCCTTTTCGTATGGATCGCCAGCAAGCTCTACCAGCGTTTAGGGCATGAAATACTGCTCTTCCCCATCATTTGGGTTGGCGTTGAGTTCCTGCGAGGCTCGCTCGTCTGGACCGGATATCCCTGGTATCTGATCGCACATCCATTGATCGACTCGCCTTTGGGCATCTTGGCGATGCCCGCATCGTGGGGGGGGGTGTACTTCGTCTCCTACCTCTGCGCAACCTACAGCATTGTGCTGCTGCTCGCGATTACCTCAAGAAGCAGCCGAGATCGACTCAGAGCCGGGTTGATCGCAGGCGCCATATTCACGGCGTGGGTCGGAGTTGGCTATCTGATGATCCCCCCTGATCCTGATAACTCTGATCGCATCACCGTGGCTGTTATTCAACCAAATATTCCTCAGGACAACCGCACAGATTGGACAGTCCGCCAGCGGGTCAGGGATTGGCTCACGCTCCGTGATCTCACACTCGCGGCTACCCGTGACCCAAAGACTCCTGAGCCAGTCGATGTGATCATTTGGCCCGAAGGATTCGTGCCGGGCTGGACATTCGATCCTGTTTCTCTTGATTTAGAACGCGACGCGCGTCTCGCATGGACTTTAACCCCGCGAACACCCGATGATGTTCCAGAACTCACCGGTCTTCCATCGAAGATTGAAGCAACGATGGTTGTTGATGAGCTACTCATCCTTCAACAGGCACTCAACATCCCGATGGTGGTGGGGTCGGTTGCTTTCGATAACTTGCAGATTGTCGATACCGAAGAAGGCATCGAATACCAACGAGACGCGATGTACAACAGCGCCTTTGTAGTGCTTGACGGCGAGCCTCAGCCTGTCTGGTACGACAAACTCCACCTCACACCGTTCGGCGAAGTCATGCCCTATATCTCAAACTGGGATTGGCTCGAAAAGATGCTCCTTTCCTTTGGAGCCCAGGGCATGAAGTTCGCGCTTAGTGAGGGCAAAGAACCCAGAGTGTTGACAATCCCAATCGAAAAAACGAATGGATCAGCTGAGATAAATCTGGCAACCCCCATCTGCTTTGAAGCCACCATATCGAGTGTGTGTCGAAAACTGGTCTTTTCCAAAGGCAAACGACAAGCCAGCGTCATGGTCAACATGACCAATGATGGCTGGTTTGGCTCATGGGACCCGGGACGCACGACGCATGTGCTCATCGCCCGCTGGCGGTGTATCGAGCTCAACACCCCGATGATCCGCTCGGCCAATACTGGTATTTCATGTGCAATAGATAATCGTGGACGGGTCCAAACACAAGATATCACGCCGATCTCCCTAGATGATCCCCGCCAGGGGTATCTGATTGCCGATGTGATCCCCACACAGGGGGTCACCGTGTTTGCTCGAATAGGCGATCTATTCGGCTGGCTCTGTTTCGCAATCATGTGTGCATTGATGATTGCACCGATCTTTCCTCGATCCAAAGCAGTACGAACCATTCAAGGGTGATGGTTATCGCGTATGATGTGGATAAATCACTCACTCATTAGGTAGCACAATGAAAAAATATACATTTTCCAACTCAGCCCACTCAATAAGTTCGGGAGTCGGCATCGTGTTCTTGACACTCAGCACCATCGCCGGGTGCGGGGCAGAGATTCGTCCTGATGGTCCACGCCAAATTATTTACAAACAGTCAGACGGATCAAGTCGTATTGTGCAGGTCGCGCCCGCAACCGAGTTGCGTGAACTTGCGATCGATCGGCTCATGCGATTGACCACCGACCCATCTCCTGAGATTCGCGCCAACGCGATTGAAGCACTGGCGACAGTCACCTCGCGTGTCGAACCAATCGTGGCGCTCGCCTTGAGCGATCCAAACGATGGTGTTCGTACGGTGGCGACGATGGTCGCCGGGCAATCGAACCTGAGTTCACTCGCGCCGACAATCCGTGAGCTCCTTACGGACAAATCGCCATTCGTCCGCTCGGCGGCTATCTATGCGATGGGTACTTTCGGTGAGAAAGTTGACCAGACCGATTTGGCAAGGTATTTATTTGAGAGCACAAACACCGGGATGCGATCACAGGCAGCATTTATTCTTGGGGAACTTGGTGAATCGAGTGCGATTCCGATGCTCATTCAAGCTATTTCGGAGCCGATGCCCTCGGCGACCCCCAACGAGAAGAAGATATTTCGGCTTCAAGTCGCTGAGGCTTTGTTCAAGCTCGGGCATGACCAGAGCATCGATACCATCCGTTCAGCGTTGTACCCATCTCGAAAAGAAGAACTCGAAGCCACAGCGCTGGCAGTCCAGATCATTGGGCAGATCAAAGACAGGCCTTCGATGGATCAACTGATCTATCTGGCGGATAATCAAGGTGATAATGTCATGCCCGCGGAGGTTCGTCTCGGGGTTGCAAGTGCCCTGGCCAACATGGGGCATCGCGAGGGATCGTTTGTTGCCGACGAGTACCTAGACAACGCGCTCGACACGATCCGGGCTCAATCCGCAGCGGTGTATGGCAAAACGAGCGATATTGGCAACCTGGGCAAACTTGAGATGATGATGCTCAATGACCCTTCGCCGCTGGCTCAAGTGGCAGCAGCGGGTGCAATTGTGGATTACACCCGCCGGGAAATGATTCGTTCGAGTGCTCAATAATTTCACTTCTGGCAATGAAAGTACTCCAAAAGAAGCATCCGAACACCTGTTTAATGCGTATCATTGTGCTCCCCGGGTTCGCCGGGATGTCAGCATCATTGAATTGACTCTCGCCAATGCTCGATCTTCGGGCACAAATGATGCTACACTAGATACCCCTTTCGCATGGATGTCGCGTTTGGGGAAGAAACAAGTTTTGATAATCTATCCAGCTTTGGACTAGAGGAGCGGATCGTGCACATATTGACTAAGGTTTTCGTTCTTATCGCAGCGGTGCTCAGCATCATGATGGCTGCATTGGCAATCGCCTATTCTGTGAATGCTGATCGCATTCTCGCAGACTATCGCGATACACAGGCAACCGCAGACTCTGCGATTTCTGCACTGTCAGCACAGAGTGCTGCACATGGGCAAGAACGGGCATCGCTCCGCGACGGTATTAACTCGCTCACCGATGAACTCGCAAGCCGCGATGCGGATACACGCAGGCTCGAAGCGTCGAACTCAGAACTCCGCATCGCACTGCGTCAAGCAGAGGCCGGGCGTGAGTCGATCTCATCGAAGATTGCCCAGCTTGGTGTCACCACCGAGACACAAGCAAAGATTATCGATGAGTACAAGACCGAGCACAGCCGACTCCAAGAGGCAGAACTCAACTACCGCGATGAGAAAATCGATCTTGAGAAATCACTGTCAGACCTAGAAAGCCAAGTTATTGTGCTCCGTCAGGTCAAGCGTGCCCGCGAGGAGCAAATTGAAGAGCTCCGTTTGGCACTCTCCGATGAAATCAATGGCACATCGAGTTCGAACGCCTCACATTCACGAGCAGTCACCGAAATCGCAGGCCCGGTCGTTCGCGGCTCGATCGATGAGGTGCGGTTAGACCCAACCACCGGGGATACACTCATCAAGCTCAACTTGGGCTCGAATGATCGGCTCAAAGAGAACTCTCGCCTGTATGTTTTCCGTGGTGATGATCTCTACATCGGTGACATCGTCATCTTCCGTGTTGATCTCAATCACGCGGTCGGTCGTGTGGCACTTACCGCAAACAACCGAGATGTTCGCGTTGGTGACCAAGTCATGAGCAAGTTCGGTAGCTAACCCAAGACGATCTTTCGAAAGGAGCACTCCATGAGTCAGTTTGGAATGCAGATGCCAGGCGGTCGTCAGAACAAAGGGGCCGCCCCCGATGTATACACCGCATTGATGTTCCTCGGTGTTGTTGCGATGGGCGTTGCAGTTGCGATGCTCTGGGTTGGTGGGATGAAACTCGCTCCCAAGGACAGTGCACACCCGCTCATTATTCAAGAGCCCCACAATATCAAGCTCGATTCTTAAAACAGTTTCTGAGCTTGAGTCTCAAGATTAATCTCTGAGCTCGTTCAAATATTGAAGAGTGTGTGTTCGGCTTGCTCGTTTGCGGACCTCGCCAGTGAGACTATCTCGCATTCTTCTCAATCGCAGACTCGATCCGTTCGATGACTCATGAGAGTCGATGTCAAATGATGAATCCAACGATTTCAATGGGTACATTGCTTGACAATCTGAGCCGATGGAATATCATCGTCTCGCAAGTGAGCAAGCACGATTTCGTGCTCGTCCAAATGGGGCGGTAGCTCAATTGGTTAGAGCCCCGGACTGTCGATCCGGAGGTTGCGGGTTCGATTCCC
>JAESSR010000289.1 GCA_016764015.1 Phycisphaerales bacterium | reverse complement strand
CGACGGCACCACCACACTGACATCGCCTGCGATGGACGCCTCGGGCAGGAACACAACTTTGCAATACGCACTGTGATGCTCCAACAACATCGGCGCGACCGATGACTCGATGGATGTCCAGCTCTCGAACAATAATGGCGGCTCATGGACGACCATCAGCACATTGGGCCCTGAATCCCATGGCGGCGGATGGGTTGAATACGCCTTCGATGTCGGATCGACCTTCGCCAATCCATCAAGCCAGGTCCGCGTGCGGTTCGTCGTTTCAGACACCGGCGATGGCTCGGTTGTTGAAGCCGGCGTCGATGCGGTCCAGCTCGTCGAGCTCGTCTGCGAAGATGTCCAAAGCGGATGCAACGCTGCCGACCTTGCTGAGCCATTTGGAACATTCAACTTCTTTGATGTGTCTGCCTTCTTGAGTGCGTTTAGTGCTCAGGATCCGGCAGTCGATTTTAATGACGACGGCAGCTTCAACTTCTTCGATATCTCTGACTTCTTGACGCTCTTCAGCGACGGCTGCCCATAATCAAACTCTATCCAAACCCAAAGCACCCGGAACACTTGTCTTCTACATGTTCCGGGTGTTTTTTTATTGGCAAAGCTGGCGGCGGCCAGCTTCAAATGCGGATGACAGGAATCGAACCTGCACGGGTTGCCCCACTAGAACCTAAATCTAGCGCGTCTGCCAGTTCCGCCACATCCGCAGCAGGGATCAACTGATCGGCTCATTGAGCCGAGTACCATACGCATCGAATCGCTTGATGGATCAGTTTGAGCCCGATCCATCGCGCCAATCGGTATGATTGGCGCAAATTCCCTATCTTTGCCGATCAAAGCAGGAGATAGATCGTCATTTACCGGGCTGTATCATGTATTGTAGAGGTCGGGACGGACACGCACAAACGAGGATTCACCCATGCGGCTGCGCGATCAAGTTGCACTGACATTGCCAACACTCTTCCTCAGGATCATCCTGGGGATCACTTTCCTCTGGGCGGGCACCGGCAAGCTGCTAGGAACCTATGAAGTCACCGGTGCCGATGCAGCAAGGCTTGCCAATATTGGGATCCTGCCGACTGATCCAATGCCAATCGCCGAGCCGACATCCGACCCGACAGTCAGTGATGAACCGACCGATAATCCAGTTGATCAGGAATCATTTGAGCCGGTCATTCCCGATCCCGAAGATTCATCATATCTCGACGAGCAAGCCAGTCAGATCATCGAGATGATCGAAGACCAGCTAGAAGATGCTGCGGCCACACCCCCGGCTTTGGGCGACGAGCCGACGAGTGAAATACCAGTTGAAGATGAACAGAAGATTCAGCTTCAATCCGTGCAGTATGAAGGCACTCATTACGCCGCGAGTGATTTTCCAGACACGATGGAAGTGAAACAGGTCTATTCCATCGCGTTGATGATCTCGAAGGCTGCTGATCCTGGGCTCACCGCGGACTCGAACCCGATCAGCCCGATCATGCCCGCGATGCTCGCGTCGAACCCTTGGCCTAAGGCACTCTCTTGGGCGGTAGCGATCACCGAGATCGCTGCGGGCGCGTTGCTTATCATTGGGTTCTTGACCCGGATCAGTGCGTTGAGTGTGTTTGTGGTGATGCTTGTTGCGTTGTGGATGACACAGTTTGGCCCGGCAGTGATTCAATCCAACGATGCGATCCTCGGATTTATCGAACGATACGATAACCCGTGGGCGAGCGCCTCATACGCTGGGTTGCTCTGGCAGCTTGCGCTTGCTGCGATGGCGGGCAGTGTGTTCTTTATGGGCTCGGGTGCGATCGGGATCGATCGGGTGCTTTTCAAGCCAACACCGCGTGATCCGTACATTCATGGCGATCCCAAAGCGGCCAAGATCAAAAAAAGCACCCAGCAACCTGCACCAGATCGCAGCGAGTTTGACCGAACCCCCAACCCAACGCCCTAGCCGCTCTACCATGATGCGGTGAAGAATGAGCCTCCACAATCCGACCCGCCGATACACTCGCCCAAGGCTGCGAGGAGCTGGCTCCGGTGGACGGTGCCCCCGGGGGTGTCGATCGGTGTGCACGCGGTTTTAATCGGTGCGGTGGCGTATATAGGGATGCAGATCAGTGCTTCGGACTCGCCAAGCACACGCCTGCCCATGGCGGAGCTTGCATTGCCTGCACCGATCGAGCAGCCTGCCAATACACAGATCGCCCAGCTAGAGGCAAACCCTACCCCGAGCTTGGCTCGCACTCCGGTCGCCTCGAACGAACTCGACAATGCGGCGGCCAACCTTGGAGCACTCAAGTTCACCAAGCCCGCGATGGATCCGATCGCACTTGAGGCACTCCGGACATCCAATGCGCAGATCGCTCAGCCTCAGAGTGCGTCGCCGCCGACGGTTCGGTTCGCGGGTGTGCAAACCCAAGCGGCGCGGACAATCGTGTATGTGGTTGATGGCTCGGGCGCAACTGCGAACAGCTTTGCGTATTTGCAATCGCAGTTGCTTGTGTCGATCGATCGGCTCTCGCCAACTCAGCGGTTTCAGGTGGTGCTGTTCCGATCATTCGATGACCAAACTGTTTCGTACGCCCCGATGAACAACGATCGGCTTGCACGCGCGACAGCCAGCAACAAGCAGCGCGTCGCGGCTTGGCTCGACACGGTCAATGCCCGCGGGCGATCGAACCCGGTCGAAGGGCTTCATGCGGCGCTCTTGCTCAAGCCTGATCTGGTGCTGCTGATCACGCGATCGATCCATCGCACCGAAATGGGATGGGCGCAAGGACAACGGGCAATCCTCCAAGAGCTCAATGTGCTCAACCCGCAAAACCCAACGACCGGCAAGCGAAAAACAGTGATCAAAACGATCCAACTACTCGATGAAGACCCAACCGGGATCATGCGAGCGATCGGCACTTTCCATGGCGATGGCACCAACGACTATCGCGTCGTCACCTATGACGATCTGATCTCATCGGATGAACAGGCAATGAATGATGATCTGAGCCAATCATCAATCGGAGCGACCAACGAGCAACGAATCTCCTCGGCGAGCGAGTTGATGGGCACACTCACCCAATCTGGGACGAGTTTTTCGGTGTTCTATGGCTACGCAGATATCAATCAGCGAGAACGGGCAGCCCAGGGCGCTCGACGGATTCGCTCGTTGGCTCGCCCGCTTGCTAAAGCTGATGGACGGGCAGCGATTCTTGATGCCCAGGCAACCCTGCTGCTCTCTCTGACGCGATCTGAATCTATTTCGCCGTCTGAGCTTGAGCAACTATTGATGCCGATCATCAACGAGCTCGACAGCGTGCTCTATACCGAGCCCAACACCGATGCCCAGCGGGTCTTGACCGTCGCGATGGCGATGGGCTTGCTTGGAGACCATGAGGGGGCAAGCACACGGGTTGCCCAGCTCATTGAACTGGCGGATGACTTGGGGCTCGATCAATCCACGCGTGCCCAAGCTGCGTTGGCGATGGTCTCGCTCGGCGAGATCGATTCTCTACCGGGTGGCTACGAAGAACTCAGCCGACAGCTTCCGTTTGCAACCGCCAATGGCTCAATCGATGCGGTCTGGGGATTGCTCTTGCGTGAAGCGATCACCAAGGCGCGGTTTGTGTATAACCAACCTGACCCTTGGCAGGCAATGGTTGAGATTCGATACAGCGCCCGCAACAACGAGTCAATCCGCAACTATATTGATACACGCATCACGCTCATCCTCAACTCCATCGGCACACCAGAACGAGAAGCCCCCCTGCCCGGCTCGGTGCTGCTGGCTGCGGCGGGCACGATGTCGCACACCATCGACGGACGCGAGCGGGCGATGGATCTGTATGAAGAAATCTCAACGCGAGAATCTGAACCCGAACAGGCGGCGGATGCGCTCTGGCAGATCGGGGTGCTCGGGCACGCGATCAACACCAATGACTCACGGGTTCGATCAGCGATCTCGCTCACAACGCTGGCCAAGCGGTATCCAGAGAACCAACGAGCGAGCGATGCGATCGCAGGGGCGATCAATGCCACACCCAAACATGCGATCGATCTCCGGCGCGATCGACTCGGAGTAGGTGTGGCTCGATTCCCAGATCACCCACAGATTGATCTCTGGAGGCTCGAACTCGCTGAGCTGCTCACCGACTTTGCCGTGCTCGATGTGCTCGATCCTGTGACGCCCAACACCCGCGAAGGGGTGCTCGCGGGTGAGCTTTATGAGCAGACCGTGCTGGGCATGCTCGATCGGTACAGCGACCCGCAGATGAAACTCGGGTTAGGCATCCGGATGCGCGATGCAGCCAAGCGTTTTGGGATTCACAATGCTCAGATGTGGACAAAGCGGGCTGCACAGAGCGAAGTAGCCCTCAATCCACAATCTGCGGTCGGTTCTATTGACCAGCTTATTGCCGAAGCAATCAAACACAATCAGCCCACCGCAGAGCTTGAACTCATGCGTGCACAGACCTTAAAAACGCTCGGACAGACCCGCATCGCGTTTGAAGGATTGAGCGCATTGACCACCAAGATTGACTCAACCGGCAACCGCACAAGCACTTACTGGCAGGCCTGGTCGTTGATGCTCGAAACCATCGTCGAAAGTGGATCGAGCCAAGAAAAATCTGACGCGGTTCGTCACATCACGAGGCTCAAACTGATTGACTCAAATCTTGGTGGATCTCCTTGGCTTCAACGCATCACGCGATCGCATGAACTGCTACACTCTCCGCCGTGAGTACAAACACCATGCCCAAGCCGTCGCAACAACCTCAAAGCACCCCAACAAGCAACGAAATCGCTGGAGATCACTCTTCCGATTTGTCTGCTCCACTCGCTCGCGCACTCGCGGGCAAGTTCTTGGTCTTCGACGGCCCGGATGGCTCTGGCAAGAGCACCCAGCTCACGATGTTCCTCAACGCGACCAAGCGTGCAGGGATCACGGTAACGGAGGTTCGTGAGCCTGGCGGGACCGAGATCGGCGAGAAAATCCGTGATGCGCTCCTCGAACATCTCGATCGTGAGGAAATGAGCCTGCGCTGCGAGATGCTCCTCTATATGGCATCACGGGCCCAGCTCTGCGAGCAGATCGTGGCTCCAGCCCTTGAGCGGGGTGATCTGGTGGTTGCGGACCGATTTGTGGCTTCGACCTTTGCCTATCAGGGATCTGCAGGCGGAATTCCATATGCAGAGATCGAAGCGGCTGCCAAAATTGCGATGCAGGACATCGCTCCCGATGCCACGCTGATCTTCGATGTCGATCAGAGAACCGCAGCCTCTCGGCTCAACCCGTTGCTCGATCGCATGGAAGCCAAGGGTGCTCTTTTCCATGCCAAGGTCCGTGATGGATACCACTCGCTGGTCGAATCTGACCCCGATGCCAAGCGATATCTCGGCGTTGATGCGACAGGGACACCCGACGAGGTGTTCGCCAATATCAAAGCGGTGCTCGAACGCCGATTCCTAGATTCCTGATCTACCGGGCAGATGCCCGCCTGGGTCGTGTCTGACGGCTCGTTTTTCCACATAAAAACACGCTCTTTTCGCCTCCCCCGGGCCGAGGATTATGCATGAAGTTGTTGATTCCTCACGATTCTTGCGGCGTTGATGGCGAGTTTGGCACCGATCCATAGCCTCGTTCGACGCAGGCTTCAAACCCAACTCGGCAGATGACCAGCACTCACACATGATGTCACCAAGCCTGAGAAAAATCGCTCCACACCGCTCCGCATCGACCGGAGCATCGGCCACATCCAACCGCCACGATCCTCCGTCAGCCTCGCGCTCGTGAGCCGATGCCGGTGGTGCTTGCGATTGCCCAATCCGGTCCCAGGCTTGATCCGAGGCGCAATCAAACGGATGTTGCGCGACGCCGACATCGCATGGAGTTGATTCGAGCTGTACCCCGCGTCGCCGACGAGTAT
>JAESSR010000288.1 GCA_016764015.1 Phycisphaerales bacterium | reverse complement strand
GTCGCGGGGGGTCCTTATATCTAACAGCTTCACAACAGTCAACAGCGTCACAAAGACTGCAAAGGCGCTCACACCAACGCCCACGCGGAGCATCTCGATCCCAGCAATCACGACGACCAAGAGCAGCACTGTGTTGATCATGAGCCGGGGCGCCGGGCGTTTGGGCGCTACGGAGAACATCCAGACCATTGAAATACCCAGGATGGTGAGCACGAAATACACAAGGTTGAAATCGGCGACGCTAAAGACCAGAACAGATCCGATCAAAGCAATGAGCATCGCACGACGATAGATTCCATGAATCTCTCGCTTTGAATCATGATTCGACTTATTCATGCGGAGCCTCGCCTTCATCACTCGGCTCTTTATTATCCAATGCTTTGTTATCCAAATCGAGCGGAAGTGTTGAGCGATCGACAAGCCATTGACTTGGATCATCAACGCTCAGAGCACGAAGAGCCCCAGCGGGCACACGCGAAGAACTTGCAGGGATCAACGCCAAGACATCATCTGATGATGATGCGCGGGGCGCAATATCCGCAGCGGGTTCGGTGGAGAGATCGAGCAAACCGAGTGATCGCAGGCACCGCATCATGCTTGCTTGGCCGGTATATGGGGCATGGACAATATCGCGCGACGGCATCCATATCCCGACGGGGATTCCACGCTTGGCTGCTTGAATAACCAATGATGCGCCGAGTGCGATCGCCCGTTCAGCATTTTTTCGATCATCAGAATCGCTGGCATTGTGTAGGCTCTGGGCGGCGATCCATATCCAGAGCTTGGTCGCGATGGGCTGCGCATGATCGATGACAACGAGCTTGCCGTGACGAGCGCTCTGCTTCCATGCGATTGATCGCTTGGGGTCTCCTGGCGTGTATTCTCGCAGCCCCCAGTATTCTGTGCTCTGCCCGTTTGACATAGTTCGTTTGCGTACCTCTTCGCCGTGCCCTTTAACGATGCGGACAAGTTCGGGCTTGATCGCGAGCCGATATGGGAGCACGGTGATTGTCCGGTGGCATTCAAAGATGAGTGATTTGCGGAGCAATCCGAACGGGAACTGGGTGGAGAGTCGAATCTGATTGAGCGAGTAGCGCCCGCGTGATGTTGGAGTCAGCGTCGCATTGATCCGGATGCGATCCTTTGGCCCAAGGTGCATAATGCTCGTGGGCTTGAACTGACCCGCTGGATGGGCGTCGCTTGGAATCTCAGTAATCAATGCTGCAAAGAGCGGAAAAAATCTTGAACTATTACTTACCCAATAATGCATGCTTACAGATTCGCCTGAGAAGGAATCCGTCACTGCTTGGGCTTCGAGCCGAATATTCATCAGCGCATTGCCCGAGAATAATCCTGAAACAATCAGCGTGGCGATTGAAACACCAAAGAGCCAAAAAAGCAGGTTGTTTTGTGAGTTGATCGCACCGATCGCCATGAACACAGTCATCGTGATATAAACCAGCCCCCCGAATGTGAGCCGAGACTCACGCCGGACTGGCTTAGCTGATGTGGTGTCAATGTTCTTGAGTGAACTGGTATGTGTTGAGTCGGTCGACAAACCAACCTTCAATTTTTTCCCTTGGCTCTGTTGGCGCACAAATGAACTCATTCAATCCTTCTCAGAGAGATTACTCTCTGGATTTTTCTTCTTCATCGGGCTCTGGGATGACATAACCCGGACGGAGAATGACCACGCACAATATCTCACCACCCTCAGAGGGGAGAAACATTTTCGATTTAGAAGTGAAGAATCCATCACCCTTCACACGAACCTGGATCGCATCACGGGGGTACTGCCCGTTGGCGAATGAAACTTCGAAGTTGCCATACTGGTCGGAGGTTGCTTTGGCATACACGCCGCGTCCACGCGAAGCGCTCCCTGATTTGGCCAAGATCGAAATCGTGGCTTCGGGAATCCCACGCTCATCAAATCGCTCATCGCTTGACGATGCACCAACCGATTGCCCGATCACCCCAGCGATGACTCGCCCTTTGATCACACTCTTGCCCGCGGCTCCACACCCGACCAATGTCGTTGCCAAAAATACAGATGCCAGCAAGAGCGGGTACATCATGGTTCGATTTGCGTGTTGCCTCTTGTGTTGCATCGTGGTTTTCTTCTGGCGTTGTCCGTGCGTTGTGTTCACATCGATCTCCGTTCGTGATGGTGATTGCCGCAGAAGGTCGCCTTATCTTGCCACTCTATCATGCGTGCAGTTATGCTGTTTGTTCCATCTGATCGGCAAGTTCCTCTGGTTTTGGCAGATCTTTTACCGATGCGAGCCCAAATGTGTCTAAGAACTGGCGTGTCGTGCCGTAAAGCATCGGACGACCGAGTTCCTCTGCTCGTCCGGTGATCTTGACCAATCGACGATCCATCAGGGTCCGCACAACCTCGCCAGCAGCTACCCCACGGATCGCTTCAAGCTCTGCCCGGGTAATTGGCTGGCGATAAGCGATAATTGAGAGGGTCTCAAGCGCGGGCTTGGAGAGCCTGGTCGTCGCACGAGATCGGTGCATCGCTGCGACAATCGAGGCATGCTCCGGGCGGGTCATCAGCCGATATCCGCCTGAAATCTCCTCGATCCGGAATGCCCGAGCATCGCTGTCGTATTGCTCATTGAGCAGCACAACCGCTTGGGAGATAGTCTTCGCTGTGATTGGGCGATCGAGATGCACACACAGGGCATCGACAAGAGCCGACGGCTTGAGCGGGCGATCTGAACTCACAAGCATCGCTTCGATGCTCGGCAGGATTGGCTCAATATCAACTTCGGGGGCTGAATCGGGCGCTTGCTCTGAAACCTCCGCTGCTGGGGTGATTTCAGGATCGACTGGTACGGATTGGGTCGCTTGTGAACTCATGCCTTTACTCTATCACGATCACGGACATTTCGCTCCGCTGGAGTGATCGGATATGCTGTATTCATCATGACACACGCTGATATTCATATTGACGAACCCATCCCAACCCACCAGCACCGCTACGAGGGGCTCGATGAGTTGCCCGTGCTGATCCTCCACCGTCGGCGGGAGTCCTTGTTTTTGTTGCTCTCCGGGCTTTTTTTGGGCACGCTGGCGATGCTCAACATCCTCGGAATCACCCGATTCATTGTCTTTGCTTCTTGGGATAGTTCCCAAGGCTGGGCATTCGGGCAATGGGGAACTATTTCGTTTGCAGTCGCCGTCGGAGTATTGCCCTATCCACTCACCTTCTTGTGTACCGATTTTATCTCAGAACTCTACGGACGACGACGGGCAAACTTGGTGGTCTGGGTGGGTTTGATTCTCAATTTATGGGTGCTCTTTATCCTCTGGCTCTCGGGCACGCTACCTGTAGCTGTGGAATATATTTCATACGGATTCGATGCGTTGGGCAGAGAAGTCATGGGCCCACCACTGCCATCAGCGGTATACAGCGATGATGGGACATTCCTCCGATTTAGCGAAGACTGGACATTCCATCGAGTTTCACAGCTGACCTTTGGTGCGGTGACGGCTTCGATGATTGCGTACCTCATTGCCCAGCTTGTCGATGTTCAGGTGTTTCATTTCTGGAAACGGCTCACTTGCGGCAAACACCTTTGGCTTCGTAATAATGGGTCAACACTCGTCAGCCAACTGGTCGATACCGTCGCGGTGATTCTGATTACGCATTACTACGCCCATGCGTTGCCGATTAACTCAGACGCACCGATCGTGCGTCAGTTGCTGATCTTTATCGCCACGGGGTATGTGTTTAAGCTGATGATGGCGCTGCTTGATACCATTCCGTTTATGATTGGGACGAAGCACTTGGTCCGATATCTACGCCTCCCTCCACCTGGGCACGAACCAGAGCAAACTGTCGAGTAGATTGCGAATTACGAGGCAAGAACAGGGTAAATCATTCCGATGACACCAGATAGTGAACAGCGTTTTTATACGCTCATCGCACACTGGAGTATTACATGTCGAAGCCTTTGATTTTGCTTGCAGACGACGAGCCACACATCACCCATATCATCGCCCATAAGCTCAAACGAGCGGGGATGGATGTTATTGTTGTTGAAGATGGTGAGATGGCGCTCAAAGAAGCGATTGCCCATAAGCCAGACGCGATCGTCACCGATTTACAGATGCCATATCTCTCAGGGATTGAACTCGCACAGCAGCTCGCGCTCAACAGCGAATGCGCCCAGATACCGATCATATTGCTCACCGCCCGCGGATACGCCATCGAAAGTGAAATTGAAAAACTCCCCTCTGTACGGCGATTGCTTTCAAAGCCGTTCAGCGCCAAAGATTTGCTCGGGTACATCAACGAGCTGCTTGCTGAGGGAAATGAATCGCAAGGAAAATGCGCATGAATATCCGCCGAGCCCCAAAGAAACATGATTCGATTCCCTCTGAGCTCTTCGATAGATGTGAAGAGCTTGGGCTCGCATGTTGGCGGCTGGATCTCAACGGCATGCCGATCGAAGACCCCGTGGCACCAAGTATGCTGGGACTTTTTTTGAGCGCTCGCTCAATCCGTATGCTGATTGTTCAGGCAGCGATGATCTGGTCAACACTTGATTCACTTGAGCCTCAAGAAGTGCATCCCGGATTGTGGCTGTTTCCATTTATTGAGGAACATCGAGACCGGCGGACCGGGTACTTTGTCGCGATCGGCTTTGGGCCTGAAGTTCTTGAAAGCGAGCACATCGCCGAGGGATGTGCCGGGAATCAGCTTCAGGTTTCAGCTCTCCGCCACCTGCTCAAAGAACGGGCGGTCTATGGGGTTGAGCACACAACACACACCTATGCAACCCTCGCGTGGATGCTCGATGATTTGAACACACTGGCAAAGAACGAATCAACCATCGAACTGTTCTCAGAACAACTCGGGGATTCATACGAAGTGGTCACCACGCTTCAAGACCTTGGACGATCGATGGGTTCGCTCGATGATCCCAGTGGTATCATCTTTGATGGAATCTCGGAGATCGCAGCGACGCTCGATTACAACTGGGTCGCGTGTGTGATCAACAAAGAGCATGCTGTCTCCCAGGTGATTGACTCTACATTCCATCAGGCGGGGATCACACAGCTTGCTGATTCTGAAATTCAACAGCTATTGAAGCATATCGAAACCACCGAGCCGCTGGGCGTGGCGGATACGACAGCTATCTATCCTGTAGAGCCGGGTATGGCGGATCTTGAGCCTCAGATCTTAGTTCATCCGATTACACGCGACGGCGAAGATCTCGGCTTCTTGATCGCCGGCGGCAAGAACGGCGACGACCCACAGGTCTCAAGCCATGAAACAAAGCTGCTCGAATCGATCTCAGGGATGCTCGGCGCGTGCATGGAAAACGCGGAGCTGTATCATCGTCAGCACAAGACATTCATCGGCACCGTCAAAGCATTGTCGGCAGCGATTGATGCGAAGGATCAATATACTCAGGGTCATTCCGAGCGTGTGGCGATGCTCTCAGAAATGCTTGCACTTCAAGTAGGTTATAGCGAAGAAGAAGCCGAGCGAATTCGAATATCAGGGCTTGTCCATGATGTCGGCAAAATTGGTGTGCCCGAAGCCGTGCTTTGTAAGCCAGGGCGATTAACCGATGAGGAGTTCGATGCAATCAAGACCCATCCACGGATCGGGTATGAGATTATGAAGGAAATTCCTGATCTACACGACATCCTGCCGGGTGTGCTGCATCACCATGAACGCTGGGATGGAAACGGGTATCCGGGCAAACTTGCCGGCGAGGATATCCCACGGATGGCACGGATCATGGCGCTGGCAGACACCTTTGATGCGATGAGTTCGAACCGTGCGTATCGCACAGGGATGAGCCGCGACAAGGTGTTTGCCGAGTTTGTGAAGTGTGCCGGGACGCAGTTTGATCCTGATTTGGTCGAGCCGTTCTTGGCATTGGACTTTGGGGTCTATGACTCGATGGTTGCCAAGCACAAGGCGCAGGCACCGATCCAGCAGGCTGCATGATATCCCAGAGGGTCACAATCCAAGTTATTGATTGTAGAGGCGTTGCCAGCTATCGGGGACGATGGTATAGGTCCGCAGATCGGGTTTGATCGCGGCAAGGGCAGCAACCTCGCTGGCTCTAAGTTGACTATTGAACAACGCAACATGAGCGATAGAACCATCGAAGGCGTCTTCGGGTGTGCGTAGGTCCCCCGTGTCGTACCCGTCGCCGAGATGGAGCGGCTGCTCACCTCCCTGACCGGCTTTGGCGGTTTTAAGCCCGTCTCTGTTAGAGCTGTTGCTGGCTTTCTCGACACCATCAACATAGAGCACCATGCCATTCGTCCCCCATGTCAACACGATGTGGTACCAAGTGCCCGGCGTGATCAGATTTTGCGAAGTCATGGTGAAGTTACCCAAAGACCATCTGTTATCATCATCAACATACGCGGTGACACCATACAAATAGACGGACATGTTGAGCGTGGGCAGCCCGCCGAGATCGTATTGCATCCCGAGAAAACTGTAGTTTTCAAATTTATTGCCCCCCGTGCACCTCATCCACAGCGAGATTGAACCATCACTCAAATCAAAGTCTTTGCCCCATGGGACATGCACCTGATCGCCGATTGATGTAAACACCGGTACTGGCCCACCCTCATCGTTGTAGCTCGCGCCACCAGCTGCCGGTGACTGATAGGTGCCGTCGTAGTTCCCTTTGAGATCAACGGCGGTGGTTGGATTCGAGTACTCGTTAAGCGGCCAGTAGTGTTTCAATGGTAATGTTCTCAGATAGGTGAGATAATCATACTGGGTCGCGAAGATATCTACTCGGGCAACAGATCGTACCGTTTCATGCCCAGATGCGACTGTCACACGGTATGATGTTGTTGAGGCTGTTGGTTTTATTGAGGTTGTTGCATCGACGACCACAGCGGAATAGCTCGATGTACCCACACTCAACTCGCTATAAACCACCCCGGAGTTGGCAGTGTTTCGCCACTGCTGATCCGAAACGATTGTCTCGATCGCCAACTCGGCTGCATCGAGCACGCCGGTATTGGCCTCGCTCATCTGCTCGATCAAGGCTGATTGTTCGTTGGTCGATGATCTGAGCCTCACACCAAGAAGCACCATCGACACAATCGCCGCGATGGTAATCAGGGTGATGAGATAGATTGAACCATTGCGTGATGAGATAGACTTCAAGCTCATTATCAGACTCCTGCTTTGACGATGAACCCGAGTGTGTCAGCGGCTTGCGAGTGCAGCGAGTCTACCCGTGCAAGCTCAACCCCGTTCTTTGAAACGATTACTGTGACTCGTTTGAGCCCTGTATTTGTTGCGGTTTCTGTGGTTGCGTCGCTGAGAGCAACATGCACAACCTTGACTGAGCGTGTCCATGCCACCAACGCGTTATTGGGATTGTTGTTTGAGAGCTTTGGCGGGGTCGACGCCCATCCTTGATAATCATCGACATCATCAAAGTCGATTCTGTTGGCTGCCCTTTCACCAGCATCGACACCCAGTGCATCAATCGCATTGATCTGCGGGTCGGTAAAGAGCTTGG
>JAESSR010000287.1 GCA_016764015.1 Phycisphaerales bacterium | reverse complement strand
GGATTTTCTCGTTCCGATCGCCGCTCACTGTTGAGGATTCAGTGTTCAAGAGCAATACCGCGTCAATCGGTGGTGGGATCATCGCCTGGAATGAAGCGTTGATCGTCAATACCATCTTCGAGAATAACACCGCCCAATCTAGGGAGAGCACGATCCAAGAACTTGGTGGGTTTGGCGGGGGGTTCTGCTCGTACTCCGCTGCATCGAGGGATATGTTTCTGGAGAACTGTACCTTCGTGAACAACCACGGTAAAGAGCATGGCGGCGCCAGTGGCGTGTGGAACTCAAACCTGATCGTGAATAACTGCGTGTTCTCTGGGAACACAGGCTGGAATCCTGAGTTCCAAGGGTACTACCGCGAGCAGATTGGCGGGAACTTTGATCTACGGTATTCCTTGATTCCCGGCATCTTCGGGCCTCCCGCAGCCGGTGAAGATCCGATTGATGCTGAGAACTTGATCGGGTGTATTGAGAGTGAACCTGTGTTTGTTGGCAGTGGCGACTATCGGCTTGCGGCTGGTTCGCCAGGGATTGATGCTGGTGAGAATGCTGGGTGGACCTCGTTGTTGATGACTGATTTTGATGGCAACCCAAGATTCGTTGATGATCCTGACACTGTTGATTCTGGCGCGGGCGCGTCGCCGATGATTGATATGGGTGCGTATGAGTATCAGGTGACGGTTGCGTGTGCTGCGGATTTGACCGGTGACGGCTCGCTCAACTTCTTTGATGTGAGTGCGTTCTTGGGTGCGTTTGGTGCGGGCGATTCGATTGCCGATTTTACGGGCGATGGGTTGTTGAACTTCTTTGATGTGTCTGCGTTCTTGGGTGCGTTCGCGGCGGGGTGTCCGTAAGAACACATAAATAGCTTTCATGTGTGTTTTCTACCCGCGATTGAGCGGGTTTTGTATTGGTGATTCATCAAACATGTGGTAGGATGCGAGCCGGTCATAATCTGGATTACAAGGGAGTTGTCATGGTCCGATATTGTATGTTGATTGCGTTGGGTGGGGTTTGTGGATTGGCGAGCGCACAAGATGTGTTGTTGATTCCTGATTCTTCTGCCGATCGGGTATGGATGTTCTCGGCATTTGATGGCTCGTTGATCGACGATTCATTTATTGTCGATCCCGGCTCAGACAACGGCGTTGATGTTTTCAATCGTCCAATGGAAGTGCTCTTGGCGGCTGACGGATCATTGCTCGTCACGGATCAGTTTGCAGATGTGGTTTCGCGGTTCAATGCGGATGGCTCGTTTGTTGGTGTGTTCTCGCTTGGGGGCGTTCGTGATCCCAATATCATGAACAATATCCGAGGCGGGCATGTTCTGACCCAGGGCGATGGTGCTGGCGATGTGCTGGTGACGAACTCGGGGGCGTTTAATGATCTGGCCGTGTCGCAGAAAAATGTAAAGCGGCTTGATCCGGCGGATGGTTCAGAGAAGCAGGACTTTGCGTTTAATCGCTATGGCGGGATTCGTGGGCCGTTCGATGTGATCGAATACAACGGCGAGGTGCTGGTCGCCGATGAAGGGCAAGACAAGATCGTGCGATACACGCTTGATGGCAAGTTCAATGAGCGGTTCACAAGTTCGTTCGTTGTGCCTCAACTTGATTTTCCTCAACAGATGGCGATCGCGAGCAACGGGAACCTGTTGGTGTGTTCGTTCTCGAACGGTGTGATCCTTGAGTTTGATTCGGATGCGAATCTTGTTGGTCAGTATGACCCGGGAAATCTGGATCTGTATCGTGGGATCGCCGAGCTTGGCAATGGGAATCTGTTGGTGACCACGACTACTGGCGTCTTTGAAGTGACACGCGCCGGGGTTGTTGTAGAGACCGAAGCAGCGGGGACCGGGTTTCGATATGTGACGAAGTTTACCGTGCCGATTGGATTATTGAACATGAACACTGATGATCACAATGAGCGTCTTCCGATTGCGATGCCAGCACCTGATCCACGATCGAAGGCTCAGGCGATTGCAGATGAACTCGGGTTGTCGACAAGTGTGGAGGGCTCGAAATGAATACGAATCGGTTTATGAAGAGATGGTGTATGAAGAAGAGCATCAAGAGTTTAGGGTTGGTTGGCGCAGCCGTCGTGATGGGTGTGGCGATGAACGCGTCGGCTGGCGGTGATGCGGCAGTACAGGCGTACATTATCGAGGGCTCTGGGTTCTTTGGAGCGCCGGGGATCGAACTCGGGCGCGTGGGGTTGGTTGATTTGGCTGATCCGAGCGTGGTGAGTTCTGTTGCGTTGGCCGCGACCGACTTGCGGTTTGGTGGGGCGGATATTCGGCCTGGGACCGCAGATCTCGTCGCGTTTGAAAATACGACCAATGCGATTCGTATTCTTGATCTGGTCAACGGCGGCAACACGCTGATCGACTCGATTGGCTACATGGATTCTGGAGTGGCCGGGATGGCGTATTCGAACGATGGATCTGTGGCGTATGTGTCGACGACGGTTGGTGCGTTTTTGCGGATTCTTGGAGTCGATGCTGATACGGGTGCGGTGCTTGAGGTACACAACATTTTGAACTTTGTCGTTTCGTCGTTGGCCGTTGTTCCAGTGGGGCATCCGACATTGGCTGCTGGCGATTTGTATGGATTAGCGGCGAGCTTTGGCGGCTCGCTTCGATTGGTGCAGATTGATTTGGATTCGAACACGATTGTTTCGCAGCAGTCGCTCTTTGGGATTGGGTTTACACCTCAGTTCGAGACCGACTCGACTTCGCTTCTGACGGAACGCTTTACGCGGTGATCCAAGGGTTTGATGAGGTGAAGCCGGATGTCTTTGTCGAGATTTCGAGTCACCTGTATACGGTTGATCCGTTGGTCGGATCGGTTGTTGATCTCGGGGTGATCGAGGGTGCACAGACATGGGATGCCGTGACGCTGGTGATTGACGATGGAGCCGTCGGTTGTCTCGCCGATTTGACCGGTGATGGCGAGTTGAACTTCTTTGATGTCAGCGCGTTCCTTGGTGCGTTTGCTCAGAACGATCCGATCGCAGACTTCACGGGTGATGGGCTGTTTAACTTCTTTGATGTGTCGGCGTTTCTCGGTGCATTTGTAGCAGGATGTCCATGATTGAGATGATAACGGGCTCCAATATCGGACTTCGTTTCTAGGCTTGACCCCAATAGTTTATTCTGCGATACTGAACGCTCTGGATGATTGAAGGGAGAAGCGATGGGTATTCGTGCAGGTGTTGTTTGTTTAGCGGTATTGAGCGGGAGTGTGATTGCGCAGCCGACGACATGGGATGGCGATGCAGGTGATGGTCTTTGGATATCACAACAGAACTGGGACACGGACATTGTGCCTGGGATTTCATCACAGGTGATGATCCCGAGCGATGCGGGGACGGTGCAGATTATTCTGTCGTCCGAGGCGTGCTCGTCGCTTGACTGCTTGAGCAGCTTGCGTTTGACCACAGGGTCGATTGATGTGTCGGGTTCATCTACGGTCACCAACATGATTTTCGATGGTGGCGGAGGTGTACCGACAGTGTTCACCGAAGGGAGTTTTATAATTTCCGGCAATAGCTCATGCAATGTCGGGCAGGTCTTCGGATCTGGGAGCTTCAACAATGCGGGAATTTTTGATGTCCTTAGCTTTGGATATGACGCGATCAATGGCTCAAATACGGGGACATGGAACATGCAGCCCGGGGGGAGTTCGCTCAACTTGAGCAACGGCGCCGAGTTTACAAACAGCGGCACATTTACCCTTCAGCCGGATGCGGTGATTGGTGGTCCCAACGGTATGTTCATCAACTCTGGTACTTTATCGAGAACTGGTGGGGCGGGGACAACAAATATCAACTTTGGGCTTACTCAGTCATCTGGATCCATTTCAGTTAGCGGCATCGGCGCAGCGGTTTCGATCAACAGCGATGCGTGGAATATTTCGGGCGGCTCCCTTTCGGTGAGTAATGGTGGTCGGCTCTTGCTCATCGGCACAAATGTCGCCGCGACGCGATCGCTTGGCGCGACAAGCATCAGCGGGAACGGTGCGGTGGATGTGTTTCCTGCGAACGCAACGATCAACTGGGCCGGATCAACGGATACAAATGTCACGGGCACCGGGCTCACCGCGTGGGCTGGGACGCTCAACATCGCCGGCGCGATTTCCAACACAGGATTGTGGGTTGGGCGCGGCTCGACACTCAGCGGGACCGGCTCGTTTGATAATGAATCTGGCGGAACTGTTGAGGTGCCTATTAGCAACTCGATGTCCTTGAAGATGCCGATGCACAATGAAGGAACAGTTGATTTGTTCGGGTCGCTGTTCTTAGATGACAACATTGTGCTTGAGAACTTCCTGGGGACGATCCAGCTCCACGACGGGAGTGTGGTTGGATCATTGACTCCGGCAACGCGCGGCGCGATTTTGAATGTTGGGAATGTTGAGCTTGTTGGTGATGAGTCAGGCGCGACTTCAACGATCGATTCTAAATACAACTCTGACAAGGGCGGTGCCCTGTTGGTGAATAACGCGACGCTTCATCTTACCGGCGGCGGAGTGCTCAGCGGAGGAGTTGTGAATCTCTTCGAAGACCTTTTGATCTCGACGCTTCATGTAAACGGGACAGCAACAGAGCCGTATTCTGTGACAGGTGACTACAGCATCGGATCGTCTGCAGCATCGTTATCACGAATGTCAGTTGGCACGATCAATGGCTTTGGGCCGACAGTTGATGTGTCTGCAACACTCGAGATCGGAACCAAGACGGATTTTAATGGCGGTGAGATTACCGGTGCTGGGAAGATTGAAATCACTCATGACATCAACTGGTTTGGTGGCTCGATTGGTGTCGATGTCGACATGGAGTCCAATGTCTTGAGCATCAGGCCGGCAACAGGCAAGGTGCTCAAGTCCAAACTTGCAATCTTTGAGGACAACGCGAGTGTTGCCCAAAGCGGATCATTTACCCTACAGGGCGGCACTGTTGACAGTTCTTCTTCTTGGGTGATGAGTAATGGTTCGTCAATATTGATGTCTGGTAGCGGGAATATGTTCAATAACTACAACGAGTTCTCGGTTGATGATCCGAACTTTGGAACACACATCATCAGCGCTCCGTTTAATAACACCAGGCTTGTGTTTGTTAAAAAGGGGCATCTTTTTCTTACCGGCGATGTCACTCAGTTTGAGCCCTTTACAGGAACACTCACCGGCGGGGAGTGGGCTGTTGAAATGGGCTCGAGTCTCAATTTTACAAGTGAGCTTATTCAACTTCATGGACCTGGCGTTATCCGTGGAGGTACGGCAGAGATGCCGCAGTTGGGATCGCTCGAGCGCATGGACAACGCCGCATCAGCAAGGCTTCTTGATTCGGTATTCAACGGCAGTCTGGGGCTCTCGGGTGGTTCGGAACTGACAGCCGCGGGTGATGTGACTGTTCACGGCGACTATACATCGAAAGACGGATCAAGGACAACAATCGAGCCCGGGGCAAAGATTGAAGCAACGGGATCAATGACGATCGGTGAGGTTGATAGTGCAGCAGATGAGATTAATGTCGTTGCAGTGCTCGCACGGAATGGGAAAAAGCGGGGGGCACCATTGCCTTCAATCGTGACTCCGTTGCTCGAGGTGTGGGGGCGCTTTGGTGTGGACGAATCGGGATCGAGTGTCATCGGGATGCAGGGTGATCTGCTGATGCGTCCATCGTCGAGATTGCATGTAAGCATGGTCCAGTCTGGGCCTGGCACCAACACGATGGATGTCCTCAATATCATCGGGAGCGCAACGATCGACGGAACGCTCGCGGACTATACGATCGGCGAAGAGTTGATCGTCTTAATTGCTTCAGAGGGTATCACCGGGGCGTTTGATGATGTGCAGGTGGTCGGGCTTGGTTCCGGCGAGGGATTTATTGCTTCAATAGTTGGTATTGAAGTGCGCATCACCGCAACAGCATCGTGCATTGCGGATCTTACTGGCGATGGTTCGCTCAACTTCTTCGATGTCTCCGCGTTCCTTGCCGCATTCGCAGCTCAAGACCCAATCGCGGATTTCAGTGGCGACGGATTGTTTAACTTCTTCGATGTGTCTGCGTTTCTTGGAGCGTTTGTAGCAGGATGTCCGTAATATTCTTTGATCTCTGTTTATATAAAAGAGTTTGCTGAAAGGTATTCATATGCGGTATGCTTCGTTGGCTTTGTTGTTGTCGGTGTCTCCGTTGTGTGCGCAGGAGTGTGACGAGAACCAGTTTTTCAAGTTTGCAGATCAATACGATGTTGGCGATTTACCAAGAGTGCTTGATAGCGGCGATCTCAATGGGGATGGTTGGGAAGATATCGTAGCGCGAAGCGGGGGGAACCAAGGGGTGAGCGTGCTCATCAACGATGGTGCAGGTGGGTTTCTGCCTGAAATGAGATATCCTTCAGATCAAAGTGGGAACTCCGTTGTCTTAGGTGATCTGAATCTCGATGGCGCACTCGATATTGTTGTAGAGAGCGGATTCGATCCTTGGGTGAAGGTTTGGCTCAACAATGGAGACGGTACCTTTGGGGAGTCTGCGATTTTTCTGTGCGGCAATGACCCTCGGTCAATGGTGGTCGAAGATTTTACCGGAGACGGCATCCTTGATATCGCATTGACCGTTCGGGCGAGCACGGATCTGATTCTGCTTCGCGGGGTCGGCGACGGCTCGTTTGAAGCCTACCAAACACATGAACTCAATGCCGGCGGCGAATTGATTGGCCATGATTTTAATGATGACGGAGCGATGGATATGTTGTCGGTGCGGAGTAGTTCGGTGACGACACTGATCAATCAAGGCGATGGTACTTTCAGTGATCAGATCGAGTTTTCAGTTCCCAACCCGGGATCAAACTTGCACAATGCGATAGGTGACATCGACGGCGACGGCGATGCGGATCTTGTGATCGTTGAGCGTGAAGATGGCGTTGATTTTATTCGTGTACTCGAGAATGTGGGGTTTGGGATATTGACACAACAACAGCGATTCTCAACCCAAGGAATTGTTGAGGGTATCGTGGTTGCCAATCTGTCCCAAGGATTGTTGCCTGATATTGTTCTGAGTCGGCTCACTTTTCAAGGCGAAATCGCGTATGGCGCAAGCGTGTATCGAAACGCTGGAGGCGTGTTTGCTCACCATGCGTATTCTGTCTCGCTCCGATCTCGAACGGGAGCGATGATTGCCGGCGACTTTGATCAAGACGGCGATCAAGATATTGCAGTTGCGCAGGTGTTGGCAGATTCAGTGAGCATACTTGAGAATACTGGCGACGGGCAATTCTTTGGTGTTTCGCTCGCTGCCTATGGCTCAAACTTGCGAGGTTCTTCACTCTTTGATATTGATCGAGATGGCGATCAGGATGTGATTGCACTCGAGAGAGATGCCAACGAGGTTCGTGTGTTTCTCAATGACGGGAATGGTGAATTTGGGGCGGGTGTGTCATTTGATAATGGGCTGGGAAACTCGCCTCAGGATCTCGCGATTGCGGATTTGAGCGGGTTCGGCACGATTGACATGGTGGTTGTGAACAGTTTGTCGGCTCGTTTTTCTGTGCTTGTCGGCGATGGCGCGGGAAACTTTGAGCCGTTTTCTTCGATCAGGACCGCTCTGGGGCCGATTCGAGTTGATGCTGGCGATCTGAATGGTGATGGGTTGAACGATGTCGTGGTGAGGCATTCTCCATCATTTGATGTTGAAATGAGTGTGTACTTCGGGACAGGTTTGTGGGGTTTTTCTGAGCCGACGGAGTATACATCGAACCACCGGATGTCATCGGTTTGGCTTGTTGATATTGATAACGATTCGGATCTTGATATCGTCGGGCGGGTCTTCGATCAGATCGGCGTGTTCAATAACGATGGGAGTGGCGGGTTTGATGATGTGAGCTTGATTGCTACGGACATTGGTGCTATGTCGCGTGTTCTCCCCGCCGATCTCGATGGGGATGGAGATATTGATATCGCTGTGGTGACTGCTGCCACAAACGAACTCTCGATTTTGTATCAGCAACCAGGTGGCGGGTTTGTGCAATCAGCGTTGTACCCGGTCGGGCAAGGGGCTGGGTTGGTTCATGGGGATATCAATGGCGATGGATTGATTGATATCATCGCAAAGAGTGCTGCGACTCTGGATGTATTGCTCGGCACGCCAAGTGGGGATGGTTTTTTGCAGGTCACCTATGAGCATGATGTGCTCTTAGAACTCGGTGGAATCTTCGCATGCGAAGATATCAACGGCGATGGTTTGGGAGATTTAGTGGGCACCACAATCGAACAAGTTGGGGTTCTGACAACGATGTGTATTGAATCGGTGTGTTTGGCAGATTTTACGGGTGAAGGCGTTCTTAATTTCTTCGATGTGTCCGCTTTTCTCCAGGCGTTTGGAGACCAAGACCCCATCGCAGATTTTACAGGCGAGGGTGTGTTTAACTTCTTTGATGTGAGTGCATTCCTTCTGTTATTCGCTGCGGGTTGTCCTTAATGTTGTTTCTTGTTTGATTGAAATAGCCGGCCCTATTATGGGCCGGCTTATTTATTGTATATGGGGATTATTGAATGCAGGGCTTATGGGCACCCGATGCTGAAGATGGTAAGGAACTCTGAGATATCGAAGAAGTTGAACACGCCGTCGTTGTTGAAGTCGGCGGCTGAGTCTTGAGCAGAAAAGGCACTCAAGAATGCACTGATATCAAAGAAGTTGAGTGTGTCGAACGGTTCGGCGAGATCGGCGGCGTTGCATCCGGCGGAGAGTTCATCGACGCCGACATACACATTGTTGATGTGGAACGCGCTCGTTGTCGAGGCGAGGAACCGGACACGCATGTCGTCGATGGCGATGGCGCTGAATGGGACATTGATCTCGAATGATTGCGGCTCGGTGGTGAGATCGCTCGCGAGAATGGTGTCGGCGTTCTCCCAGAAATTGACGATGTTGAAGACTTCGATTGCGAGTTCGTCGCTTGGTGATTGGTTGCCGTCGGTCCATGCGTCGAAGCGGATGAACGCGGGGACGATCCCGAAGACATCAAGCGGGATTTCGTGAGATTCGAGGATTGCTTCGTCGGCGAGTTGGACGGAATGGTTGTTGTCCAAGGCAATTTGGGCGTTGATGATGTCATCCCAGCGGAGCGAGGAGATCAACCCGGATTCGAAGTTGTCATCGAGTGGTGCGACGAGTACAACACTCTGGTCAATTGAGAATGAGTCGATCATCCAAACATCGGATGAGTCGGAGCCATTGGCGACGAACCTGAGTTGTACGCCGTGCCATTTGTATTCGTTTGGCAGGACGATTTGATGGAGGACGAACTCGCTTGCTGTGAGCCCTTGCCCGGAGATCGAGTGGAGTGTTGTCCATGTGTTTGGGAGGGTTTCAGGGTTTTCGAGGTATTGGATTTCGAGTGATTCGCCGGGTTCGATGCTCTGTGCTTTGAGCTCAAACGCGAGTGTGATTGAACCTGAGGTCGAGCGTCCGGCGAGGGTGACGGTTTCGACGATGTCGTTGTTGTTGAGCACCAATACGCTTGAACCATCGGGTGCGTCGGGTGAAGGGGTCGTTTCGACAATCCCAGTTGTGGCGACGAAGAGGTCTTGCCAGTCTGTGGATTCAAAGGATTCGTTGAGCGGTGTGATGATCGGGGAGATGTATGACTGGGCTGCGAGGATCGCGTTGTGAGTGTTGACCCGGCCGCGTCCGAAGGAGTCGTCGCGTCCGGGTGCGCCGAGGTCATCGACGCTTGAGTAGAGGATTGCTTGGACATCATCTGGAGAGAACTCAGGATTGACCGAGAAGATCATCGCGCCGACACCCGCGGCGATTGGCGAGGCGTAGCTTGTGCCCGAGCCGTTGCCGTAGGTTCCGAATCGGCGGGTTGAACGCACGCTCGATCCTGGAGCAGCGATGTCGACAGCGGGTCCAAAGTTGCTGAACCCTGATTTATTGTCGGAAGATGTGGTCGATGCGACGAGTACATAATCTGGGCGGTTGGGTGAGACGAAGCCGTTATCGTTTCCGGCAGCCCAGAAGAGCAATGCGCCTTGTGATTTGAGGTAGGCGCCTGTTGATTGGTTTGATGGCGAGGTGCCACCAGAGAAGCTGACATTGACGATCTGTGCGCCGTGATCGGCGGCCCAGCGTGCGCCTTCGAGCAGGTCGAACCCGCTGGCGGTGCCGTTGGAGTTGTTGGTGACGCGGATGGGCATGATGGAGAAGTCCCATCCGACCCCTGAGACTCCGATAGCGTTGTTGCCTCTTGCAGCGGCACATCCTGCGACGAAAGTGCCATGACCGTTGATGTCATCGACAAGCCCGCCGTTGACCTGTTCGGCGTTTGATGCCGCGTTGTAGCCGAGGACGAGCGAATCGACAAGGTCTGGGTGGTCATCATCGACCCCCGAATCGCAGATCGCAACGATGATGTTTGCGGTGCCGGTGTGCAGGTCCCATGCGTTGGCGGATTGCAGGCGGGTGTGCTGCCAGCTTGATCCGAACTGTGGATCATTGGGTACAACGGCGGGGTAGAGCGTCCAGTTGGGCTCGACGAACTCGTAGTCGCCGGTGGCCATGAGTATGGCTGCGAGTTCTCCTTCGGTCATGCCCGCGGGGACAGTGATGACGAACTCGTTGACGAAGGCGCTCTCTTTGACTGTTATCGGTGAGATTCGGCTGGTTGCTGCTTTGTTCTTGCCTGCTTTGGAATGGACTATGAGCTGGCCGGTGAAAGTTCGTTCGTTGGGAATGGCGGTGAACAGGATTGGTGAGCGGAGTGCTTGATCGAAGAGTTCTGCGTCGCCGGGCTCGAGGGCGAGCGTGTCTGCTGCGATCTGTGTAGCTCTTTGGATGTGTGCTGCGTTTGATTGAGCCGAGTTGGTCGGTTCTTGGCTTGATGAGTTTGACGCGCTCAATGCTGAACCAGCAGCGATGCTTATCATCGTGGCGCTGAGTGCGGTGTAGATTCGTCTCTTGTTGATGTTCATGTTGAGGATATCCTTGCGGTGAAGTGATTGCTGGTTTGAATCGGTGAGATGGGTGATGGTTGTTATGGGCATCCTGCAGCGAAGTTGGCGAGGAACTCGGCAACATCGAAGAAGTTGTATACCCCATCGTTAGTGAAGTCAGCGATTGGGTCTTGGGCACCAAAGGCGGCGAGGAACGCCGCGACATCAAAGAAGTTGAGGATGCCGTCGTCGGTGAGATCGGCGGGGCATGTGTTTTCTTCAATAAACTCGGTGGTAATCGCGACGAGATCGAGGAACCATGTGTCGTCTGGTTCGTCACCCTGAGCGGTGAACCGCAATGCGGTGGTGCCGAAGTAGGCGTCGAAGGGCAGGAGGAGTTGGTTGAGATCAAACTGGTTTTGGTCGAAGCCGTCGGATTCGACGGTGATGAGGTCTCTCCAGACTCCGGCTGTCGTTTTGTATTCAACATCGAGCGTTTCGCCGGCTTCTACTCCGGTGTGCTGGGTGTAGAAATGGACATAGATGATTTCTTCGGCTGACGATACATCGATATCGGTGGTGGTCATGGAGTCTTGGTTGTCCATCTGGGCGCTCATTGTGCCGTCGGGCTCGTTGGTTGCGTCGGTGGATGCAGATGCCGAGCTTGATACCCAATCGAGCGTGAGCAAGATTCCATTCTCGAAGCTTTCTTCCCAGGGGAGTTCGTTATTTGTGAACTCGAAGATGGAGACATCGTCGATGTACCAGTCGTCGCTTGTGTTTGTGCCTTGGGCTACAAAGCGGAGTTTGAACTGATCGTGCATTCCAAGGAGCGGGAGTGTTGATCGGAAGAGCGTGAACTCTTCTTGGTCGCTGCCATCGGATGTGATGGTGGTGAGGGTTGACCAGTTGAGGAGCAGGTCGAGGTATTCGACTCTGAGTGATTCGCCGGCTTCGACTCCTCGGTGTTGAGTGGAGAAACGGATCTCGGCGGGTGATCCAGCGAGGAAGGCTGCCCGCATTGAGATGGTTTCGATTGAATCGGTGTCATCAATGTTCATGGCGTATGGGGGCGACGGCTCGTTGATCCCGTCGGTCGAGACGATGACATCTCCAATGGGGTTGCGCCATTGGGTTGGGAGGGTTTCATCGGGGAACGAATCGTCGAATGGGAGATTGATGATCGATGGCCCAAAGATCGCGTCGTTGATTGCTTGGCCGACATTGATCCGTCCCCATCCGGTCTGGTCGTCTTGCCCAGCGGCTTGCTTGTCATCGCAAGTGTTGAGGAGTGTGAACTCGACTTCGTCTGCGGTGAGTGCTGGGTTGGCGTCATGGATGAGCATCAACGCTCCAGCGGTGATCGGTGCAGAGAAACTGGTGCCAGTTGTGAATGAGTACCCACCATTGCGGTTGGTTGAGCGGATACTGACCCCAGGTGCGATGCAGTCGATCCCGATGCCAGTGTGTGGCCATGTTGCCCAGTTATCGCTTTGGTTTGAAGCGCCGACGATGGTGACTTTCGCCCAGTCATTGGTTTGGTTGGCGAGCCCGTCGTTGCCCGCAGCAAAGACGAGCAGGTGCCCTTCGAGGCGGATGTGCCCGCCGGTAGATCGTACTGCACCGTCTTCGGCGCCGGCGAAGGAACAGTTTGAAGTGTACGCGCCGTTGTCCGATGCCCACCGGGCGCCTTCGAGGATTTCCGAGAGCATCGCGGTGCCGTCGGCACTGTTAGAGACTTTGATGGGCATGATCCCAAAGTTCCATCCGACCCCAGCGACTCCGATGCCGTTGTTGCCGATCGCGGCTGCGGCTCCAGCGACGAGTGTGCCGTGCCCGACGAGATCATCGTTGACATTGCCGCCGTCGATTTGTGCGAGGTTATCAACCGCGTTGTAGCCATCGACGAGGGCGCCCATCAGGTCTGGATGATCGAGATCGACACCTGAGTCGCAAATGCCGATGATGGTGGTCGGGTTGCCTTGGGTGAAGTCCCAGGCGCCAACCGAGTCGATGATGTTCGCTTGGTGATACCATTGGGTACCAAAGAGCGAGTCGTTTGGGGTTGTGTCGAGCGGGTAGCAGAGCCAGTCGATTGAGACAAACTCGTAGTCGCCGGTGAGCATGAGTGCTTCTGCGGCGATCTCGGCGCTCATGCCATCGGGGAGTTGGACCGAGTGCATGTCTATATCTGGGTAGGCTTCACGCAGTGATGGGGCAAGGCGATCGCGGGCTTCGATGAGTCGTTCATCTGCGAGGGCGAGGCGTGCTTCAAATGCGAGCTGAGTTTGTTGGATTGAGTTGTTGGTGACGCCTCGGGTTTGGAGCACGGGATTGTCGATCTGTGAATGGGCAGATTCGCGGGCGATCTGTTCGAGCATTTTTGCGCGCGATTTCACTTGGACATTGAGGTAGTTGGTTCGTTCTTTGACTCCCGGCGTTTCGACAAAGATCGTGCGCGGGGTGAGGGTCGCGTTGAGGCTTGAGCTGTCTCGATCGAGCCAGTTGTATGCACTTTCTATGGATCGTGCTTGCACGCTGGTGAGTGTAATAGGCGAGGCGGGGAGGGTGTCATTCGACTTTGATTGTTGAGCGATACATGTGCCGCTTGTTGCAAGCAAGAACGCAATGGCAGCTAAAGTGTTTGGAATGCTTGATGTGTGGTTGGTAGTCATGATTTTAATATCTCTCAAAGTGCAGTGCTTATTGTCTCGTACTTTTCGTCGGATTCCTGCAATCCGTTTGATCTGGTGTTGAGAATGCCCTGATTCACCAGCGATCAAATCATTCCACCGGAACATCTTGTTCGAGACTTGGCAGATTACCTGCTTGCTAAGTCCGAAAACCATACTTACATTTCATGCGACACATCTGCTACAAGAATCAAACGCCGAGCTTGTCAGCCTAGCGTGTACACAACACCCGGATTCCCGTGCATGCATCCAGCGAAGAATACGCTGGAGAATCGGCACAAACAGGCCCGATCCACCCAACAATACGCAGCGGAAGGGTGATCTGTTGCATCTGAGTCTTTGAATATCCAGTGAATCGAGCAGGGCGAAAGAAAACCCAACCGTTGCAGATTGGGTCGTATGAAGGGTGTTTTTTAAAGATAACAAGGTCTTTAATAGATCGGTTTACGGCTCATCCTTTTTGCCGCCACCAAAGATGCCTTTGAGCTTGTTGGCGGTGTCTTCGACTGCATCTTCAAGGTCATCAGCGACATCATCGACAGCTTTTTGGACATCTTCTGTAGCTTTTTCGAGCTGCTCACCAGCTTGGTCTGCGATGCCCCCGAGTGCTTCGTCGAGGTTGAGATCAGAGATGGCATCGATGCCCATGTCGCTCAGTGATGACAGCCCTGCGAGCCCGTTGCCGAGTTCGCCGAGGATATCACCGGGGATGATCCCGCCGCCGGCTTCGACGGCAGCAGCGAGGACGGTTTTGATGACGAGGTTGAAGATGTCGCCAGCGTTCATGCTTTCTTTTTCGCCAATGTTCTGGAGCTCGATCTGCGGGATGTTGATCGCGACATCGCCCGCGAGCAAAGACACGCCGGGCATGTTGGCGATGTGGATGTTGATGTCTTCGAGGATCAATGATTTGATGATGAGGTTCTTGCCGGCCTTTGCTTTGTCGGCAGGTTCGGCTTCACCGGATTCAAACCGTGCGAGATTTTCAAGAATCTGGTTGTAGTTCGATGGGTCGTTGCCCTTATCGAGGATGACATCGATGCCGGTGAGGTGGATCGAGGGGACGATGTAGGTATCAGCGCCAATGGATTCGAGATCGAACGAAGCCGTTGCGTTTGCGAGCTGGAAGAAGTGGCTGGTATCGAATCCGTCGGGGTTGGCGATGTTGAGCGTGCCCATCTCGACGGTGCCTTTGGTGACGGCAACATCGACGGAGTCCACGGTGGTTTCGACGCCCATCGCGTAGGTGCCGCCGTATTCGACAGCGTTCTTGGCGATTTTGTCGATTTGCCCAAGCCCGAAGAAGATCAGTCCGACAACGAGCGCGATGATGAGCACGAAAAGGACGGCGATTATTTTGATTGCTGTTTTCATGAGACGACTCCTGTGTTGTTCCCCACTGAGTTTAGGCAGTGTCTTGCAGAATGGAATCTGGGTGCCACTACTCGCCCGCAGGGCGCAGTAGTGCAAGAAACATCCAAAGCAAGACACTACTGCGCCGAAGACGGCGAGTAGTGGCACCCGGAGGCGGGTAATTTTGCAATCAAGCTCAGACGAACACACATCGGATTAACCATCGGCGAACGCAGCGAGAAAAGCGGAGATATCGAAGGCGTTAAAGAAGCCATCGCCGTTGATATCTGCATCTGGGCTTTGGGCACCGTACGCGATGAGGAATGCGGAGATGTCGAAGAAGTTGAGCCGGCCATCAGCCGTGAAGTCTGCGATGTTGTGAACGAAAAAGAGCGGGTAGTTGGGCATCAGGCGGATCTGGTCAGCGCCTGAACCTACCCGGATAATGAGCTCGTCTTGGCCAAGCGTTTCGTGACCGATGAGGTCGATCTCAAAGATTCCGGGTTCAACAAGTATCGGATCGGTCGCGGAAAAGAGCCCGTTGGCATCTTGCAATAACCACGCGCCCGGGTCAGAGATTGGGAGGAGTTGATCTTGCCAGTCGCGCAGTTCTACGGTGATGGTTGTTGAGCCAAAGCTTAATACGCGATGGCGTCCGATGACTGCTGATTGCACAGCATCGACCTTGCCAGCAAGATCAATCCGCCAGAGGTCGAATCCTTCGATAAGCTGGTCGACGGGGTCTGGATCGTCGGCCCGCTGGTTGGCGATGTTGAGTTCGAGGAAGTAGTCGCCGTCGGCGAAGCGACCTGCCCGCGAGAGCGATGTGCCGCGTGGGTTGTCGTGGATGAGAAGTCCTTCAGCGCCAAAGTTGGCGATGACGATATCGAGATCGCCATTGGCGTTCATGTCAATGAGTTTGATGTTCGTTGCGCCGTTGCCCACGCGGGCGGTGTCGGAGATTGTAAACCCGCCGACGCCATCATTGGTAAAGACTTGCAGGTTTCGTCCGCTTCTTGATGAAGTGGTGATGATGTCTGGGAATGTGTCGCCATCGAAGTCGCCGACAGTGAGTCCGATTCCGCTCTGGTTGATGCCCATGTCGTTGGTCTGCACCCAGCCCTTGGCAGAATCTGCAAAGACTTCGACGCGTCTGCCCGAGCCGCTTAAGATGATGAGTTCATTGTCGCCGTCGCTATCCATGTCAGCCGCAACGAGTTTGCTGGGTTGATTGGCGGTGGGGATGTTGGCGGCTTCAATAAAACCGTCTTTGTTTCTGTTCTCGCCGATCCACACAGTATTCAAATCGCGCCGGGCGACGATGATATCTAGGTCGCTGTTGCCAACAACATCGGCGGCAATAACCGTAGAAGGATTGCCAGTGATGTTGATGTTTCCTCCTTGAGTGATGTGATCATTCAGGAGGTAGAAGGACTGGACAATATCGATCGAGCCTTGAGAAACAATGATTTTATCATTTGAGCCAGCATCAAGTTTGGCGGCTGTCAACCCCGTTGGGGCCGCAGGTAGCGCAAGCGTGATCGGATCGCCAAGACTGCCCGATGCTTGCCCGAGCAAGATTGCCAGCGTTGGCGGCGTGCTCAGTGCAATGGCGACATCGTCGTACCCGTCGTTGTTAAAATCGCCGGTGCTCATCGCAACGATGTGCGAAGCACCGAGGGTGATCGATTCTTGCTTGAGCATGTGTGAGATTGGATCGCCCGCGTGGGCGGTGTTGAGGAAGATTGAAATCTCGTCGTTGGCGTCATCGCCGATGACGACATCTTCCATGCCGTCGTGGTTGATATCGAGGGTGGCCATGCCGCCCGAGATGCCGGAGATCGGGTAGAACGCGGGCACGGCGTCGATGTCATCGAGCCGAGCGCCGAGCATGTATCCGACATGGGCGCTCTTGAATGGTCCTGGAGGCGGCGAGCCGCACCCGGTGGGGTCGGCGTTGTTGCATGAGCATCGCCCGTCGCCGCCACCAACTTGGGCTGCGAGCATCGCGGCTTTGAGCCGACCGGGTAGGTCTGTATCGGTGTTGATAATCGCATCGACCGCGTCTTGAACAACATTGGGTCCTGAGAGAATATTGCCCTGCACAGTGTAGACGATATCGTCGGCTGGGCCGAGTTGGCCGCGTTCGATTCTGCCCGTGATGCCGCCGGCCCAATCGGCGTTATCGATGCCCGAGTAGGTCAGGGTTTGCCCGTCGGCGGTGATGATGCCGTATTGGCGGTTGTCGTGCCCGGTGTCGGTGTCGGCGAGTTCTTCGAGGATGGAGTGCAGCGG
>JAESSR010000286.1 GCA_016764015.1 Phycisphaerales bacterium | reverse complement strand
GTATATGTAGTTCAACACAAGCGCCCCGATATTCATCGTTGGCGCCCGCGTTGTTATTTTTTACTTCTACTTTGCCACGATGCGCATCGATTATCCGATGCACAATCGCCAAACCTAGCCCGGTGCCCGTCGCTCGGGTGGTAAAGAACGGATTGAACATCCGCTCGATCACCTGCGCTGGAATCCCATCACCCTCATCTCGCAAAGAGATCATGATTCCATCAGCCAGATGGTCGCCAGATTCAATCTTACAACTATTCACACTGATGGTGATTCGGTGCCCGCCACTGACACGATTCGCTTCGCCTGCGTTTCGTAAAACATTGACTAATGCTTGCTGGATCAGTGTTGGATCACACATCAACTCGAATGAATCCGCATCGAGATCATCGCGGACAATCGTTGATTCACCCGTTTCTGCACAGCACAGTTCAAGCGCATAATCGATCATCGCGGATGTATCGCACGGATGCCAACTGGTCTTCATTTCGCGAGCAAAGGTGAGCACATCGCCCACGATTTCATCGAGCCCGCGGACAGCGCGTCCGATTTTTTGGACAATCTCACATTGTTCGGGCATGTCGGCAAGATCATCGACGAGCATGTTCGCATAAAGTCGAATTGACCCGAGCGGGTTGCGGATTTCATGGGATATCCCGGCGGCCATTTCGCCGAGGGCTGCGAGCCGACGCGATCGCTGGAGCGCCTCGTTGGCTTGGCGAAGCTCAGTGGACAATCGCCCAACCTCAGAGCGAAGCTGCCCGTGGGTGCGTTCGAGTTTGGTCGTCACCTCAGTGAATGCGGACATCAGTTCCGCAAGATCAGAAGTGGACATAGCCGAGTCATCTGGAGCAGGATTCGCCATCAGCTCAGTTGGCTCATGAGTGGTATTGGGCATCATATTCACCCTTGCCGATCATGAAGTGTTGGATTTGGCGTGCTGGTCCGGCTCGAATATGCACGAAGCGCACTCTTGCCGGTACCCATCCCCGCGAGTTGACTTGCCAAGCCATCACGGGTGGATTCCATGATCTTCTGGTCTTGTGCATCACGCTCACGAAGCTCACCCATCGCTTGCTCGATGAGTGTAATCCGTTCGAGGGCTGCTGATCGCTCGACGCTGGGCACTTTACCGAGCATGCCAGGATCTTTGATGAACGCTTCGATCTCTTCGCCGACATGAACAAGCCTGTTGACGATGGGCTCACGCTTGGAGATCACTTCAAGGACTTGTGCAACATCACCCGAACGGATCGCATCGTGCTGACCGTCACTGATCGCGCCGAGCTGGTCCATCAATGACTGCGCATTATCAACAAGCGAGCCGAGCCGGGTGCTGCTGGGCTTATGTTCTGAGTTCTGTGCGTGCTTGGTCATCCGTGACCCTCTTTATGCTCGAGACGAAAATCAATCAACAAAGAACTGGAGGAGAATACCACATCATCGATTCGAGAATCCATTCTCAAATCAATCAGCCTGCTTTATTATCGGTTGTTGGCGCGGATTTCACCAGTTTGTGCGCAAAAAACACTCATGACCGAATCAAGCGCCGATCATGAGCCTGTTTGCGCGAGCAACTGAGCACTCGAACGGAGCCAACGCTCCCAATCTGTCCTATCCATCGGCAGGTTTGGATCGTCCCACGCCGCATCGGGGATCGCCTCGTAAAAGCGGCGAGCCCGGTCGTTGGCAGTCCGTGCCCGTCCGACCTGATTGGTTTCGATGTACGCGTTGACAATCTGGATCATTGCGACAAGCGATGCAGGGTCAGAGACATAGTGATCACGGGCGCGATCGTAATACCCGATCGCATCGTTGAAGAGCCCTAAATCAAAGGCACAATCACCGAGATAGAAATGAGCATTGCGGAGTGCAATTGATTCAAAGAGCCCGAGCTGAGCATCGGATTTGCTGCCCAGCGTCGAGATTGTATTCTTGTACTGCTCGATCGCTTCGTAGCGATGCCTTGATATGCTCGCGATTCGGCGGTTCTCCTCGGCTGCGGGCATGGCCTCTTGAAGTGAGTCCTCGATGATGTCACTGAGCCGACGGTGTGCGTCGGCGAGTTTGAACACGACCGCTCCGGCTTCTGGGTCATTGCTATAGCGAGCCATGAACTCGTCATACCGTTCGATCGCTCGTTCCGGGCGATCGGTTCGATCGTACAGCCCGGCGAGTTCGAGTAATGCGTCGCGAAATAGCTCGGTTTCTGTAGAACCCATTGAGCCGTTGAGTGCTGATACGAGAAGCTTTTCTGCTTCGGCATCGTTCGAAGGATCTTCATCATAAAGAAATGCTTGAGCGAGCGGAACATGGCTTGCATCGGCAAACGGGCCGATATCGGCACCTGCTGAGCCTTCACGATCCTCGATGAGTCCTTTATAGACATCCGAAGCGGCTCTGAAATCACCAAGTGCCCGGAGAGATTCGCCGAGCCGAAACAAGGCTTCTGCGTGCCTTGGGTCTGATGGCATCGATTCGGCATATGTTTTGAATGATGCGATTGCTTCGGGCTGATCCCCTGCCCGGTCGAACAAATCCGCCGAACGCCAGAGCGAATCAGCGAACACGGGCAGGTTCGTGACGAGATGACGATCTGCGTGCATCTGGTAGTTCGTCGCTGAGGAAATTAAATGGCGCTGCACTTCTGCACGCGTTGACGGGTCAAGCCCGAGCAATGATGGCACCTCGCTGATCGGCTTGCCGAGCAATGATTCCGCAGATGCCAGATGCCCCACTGCCAACGCATGGAGCACGCCCGTTGGTACATCAAACCCGCGATAGAGTTTGTCTCCTAGCTGAGCGTAATGGATCGAATCGTCAGCAGATCCCATAGAAAGCGAATCGCTTGCGCGGGCGAGGAGTGAATCGAGAATCTGCTTGCGTGAGGGGAACGATTCAATGCCGAAGCTGTCATATTGCTCGATTAGATCCGTGAATGCCTCGAATGCGAGCACAGGTTCGTTGAGCCCGGCCTCTGTTTCACCGAGCCCTAAGAGCGCCAGCGGCATCGCCGATGAGCTTGCGTAGTTGCTAGTGATCTCGCTATAGATGTCTCTTGCTTGAGTCGTGTTGCCCTTTGAATCTTCGATGATTGCTTCCATAAGCAATATCTCAGGATAATGCGAATCGCCATCGGCCGAGAGGGCCTGCGCATATTCAACCTGATCCCCAGCCTGCTTCAAAGCCCCAAGCTGGTTGTACGCCTTGGAGAGAATCAGGTGCAAGCGAGAACGCCCTTCAACCCCGGCTCGCTCAAGACGCGGCATAGCACGAAGAATCCGGGTGATGGTCTCATCGGCATAGCCTTGGGATAAACGAACATTGCCCTGTATTTCAAGTGCCCATACCCGATCGGCAATTGGTAGATTCGGGTCTATCAGCATGTCAGCGAGCAATCCCATCGCCTTGTCGGTCTCAGGAGCTATCCGATCGAGCATCGAATCAACAGCTTGGCGATGGACAGCATCACGGAGGTATCGCTGAGATTCAGGAATCTCGCGAGCCCGCTGAATAGCTTGGTCGATCTCGTCACGGGCAATATAAGTATTGGCGAGCGATGCGATGTCCTTGGGACCAAGCCCCCCGCCGATGCGCTCGGCTTCGAGGTATTCACGAATCACCGAGACATGGTTTCGGTCATCATCAAGATGCAACTTCTTCTGCCCACGATAGACAGACCTTGCGATCGCGAGGTGGTAGGCAACTTTATCCTCGTTGGGCATTTCAGGCTTGGTCAGAAACGGATATATCTTGGTGTTGAGGATTTCAATCGCTTGATCGTAATCTTCGTTCTCGATCAACCGATTCGCTATGGTGATCGTGGGCGTGAGATCAGGATCAGGAATCTTGGCAATCGAAAACGCGACCCCGAGCAGGAGCATGCCGCCCCCAACGAGCAACGCCGGCACCTGCCAGGCATCGCGCCACCCGGCTTTGAGCGTTGATACCGGATCAATATCAACAGCCCCCGCGTCCCCAGCGGGTATATCTGCCTCTACGCCGACAGGTGCGTCGGCTGGCAATCCATCGGATTGTGAACTGGGCTCATTTGCCACGCGAAAATCCTCAGATTCAGACACCTCCGCGGTATGCACACGCACACACCGCGCACAGGTTGCCTGATAACCCTCATCGGACTTTTCGGGCTCCGGGCTTCATCAATCGATTCGATTTGGACACTCTTGATCAACTCAAGAGGGTGTTTGATCCTCATGATCGGAATCATCGGCTGATTGACCCGTTGATTCATCTGTTGATTCAGCCCCTTCGTAGCCCTCGATCGGCGCAACCACGAGTGTTCTCGTTGCTCGATCGCCGCGATGGAGCATCTCTGGATCGATCAACGCGAGTGCTGTCACAGGAGGCAAGAGCCATTTGATGACATTACGGACAAACGCAGCCCACAGCGGGATCCGCTCCATCGCGCCGCCTTGCCCGCGCACAACCCGTATCCCCATCATCCATTTGCCCACCGATGCCCCAAAGAGCCATTCGAGCACGGACATGATGATGATCCCTGAAACCATCACCGAAGGGATCACCAACCAAGCCGTATCCGAGCGGACGATCACGCTCAATGTAATGATCTCGCTGACCCGGACATCAAACAAGAGCCCCATGATAAACGAGACCAAGAACACATCGAACATCGTTGCGATGAGCCGACGACCTGGGTCGGCGAGTGCGAATCCATCAGGGATGCCCATCGCGTCTGCTTTGTCTGGCATGATGACCACGACGAGCACGCCGATCATAATCAGCACCATCATCCCCATCAGGAATCGCATCTCTGCAGCACTCACCGGCGACGAGACCACCGGAGGGCCTGTATAAATCAATGTGCCGTCGGAAAGATCAATCTCATGCACCAAAATCGCAGGCTGAATCGTGGTTGAATCATCCGGGTCGATATCAGTCGACACATACTGAGACAACCCGACGAGTCGATTGACCGAACCCATGGCTGCAAAGCTGGTATCAGTTGGGACATCAACCTCGGTCGCAATGGTGAATACCCCGGCGCTCGACCATGTTTGGATGCGAGTGAGCCCATTGGCATCACGATCGAGAATATAGAGCCCGTGGACGCCGGCGATGAACTCAAACTCGCCGACAGGTTTGTTGGCTTGAGGCCAATCATTCTGCCAAGTAGTTTGATCTGCACGCAGTCCATAAGCCCGCATCGTTTTGGAATCAGAAACATCAACTGCAACAAGTTGAGAACCCTGTGCTGAAAGTCTCCAACTTGCTGATTCAGCCGCTGGTAGTGTTGTGGAACTCCAACTTGAGTTGCCAAGGGTGATGAGCGTGTATTGATCGTTTTCTTTGAGCAATGCCCAGACCGCGTCACTCGTGGCGACGAAATCGATGAGTTCGCCCGTGGATTGGATTGCGGGCTCAGAGTCGAGACGACCCGAAGGAACAAATCCCCACACTGATCCCACCGGGGAAGCAACGATACGCCCGGAGTACACCCGTCGAATCTGTCGATCGCCAACAGCAACCGACGGGAAGACAAGGTACACCCGATTATCGAATGCTGCGAGCCCGTCGGGAAAGGTACTCAGCGGGCGTACCGCATGGAGCTCGCCGGGCTGGGCAGGGTCGATGGGAATCGGTGCGCCCGCATCGCCATCACGAGGCGGCAGATGCACAAAGAGCGGCTCACCGTCTGTGGTTGCATAGACCGCCCACGCATGGGTGTGTGCGTCATCAACCGAGGAAGTGACCAAAATCTGTGATTGAGCATTGCTTACAACGCACGAAATCAATACCCAAGCCAAGTACAGCAGATGGGAGATCAGCCAATGTCTCAAGGCTCACCATCCGTGCCCTGTGCTGAATCAACTACAGGCTCAGGAGTGTCGAAAGCTGCATCAAGGTCAATCGTTTCATCTACGCGATAGGCTCGCTTGAGTTTCTGAGGCTGATACACGCGCGGCTTGATCGGCTTGCTGCGAGGCCCAGAGAGCTCGATCCGCACCCACCCATCGTCGTTGGGATTCGTTACTTCGATTTTTCCGGGCACCAGTATCGTTCCATAGTCCGGGATCGAAGCATCTTTGTAGCGTGAGAGTGAAGCGGTCGCGATCAACTCGCCATCATGATTAAACACCTGCGACCGAACAACCAAGCTCGTCTTCGGGTTGAACCAGAGCGTGAATGATCCCCATCGTGAAGGCACCGAGACTCCGACAGATTTGCCATCATCTGCCCACCGCGATCCTCCGGCTCTGCTCATGTCGATAGGCATCAACCCGGTCAGTGCGATCAGCTCACCGGGATAGACCGGCAATCCGAGGGCCTCGATTTTCTCAGGCGTCGCGAGATCGAGCTTGCCGATCATCGCGAGTTTGTGATCTGAGTTCGAGAGATCAAACGACCAGTACTCCTCGGAGTTGGCGCCGAATGCGAAATAGGTCTCACCTAGTTTGCCGATAGTGAGCGAGATGTTATTGGGCTTATCGATTTGTAGATGCCCCTCTCCCTGCTCCTCGTAGGACTTGCCATCGGGATATTCACCCTTGGCTCGCAGGCTGATGCGTGCCCAGAGTGTGCCCAGTGGCTTGATGCGTTGATTATGTTTCTCTGCGAGTTCAAGCGTTGATGGTGGCGGGCCAAGCTTTGAGACATCGATTTTTTTAGTCGATGAACACCCGAGCATGAACACGGCAGGCACCAACGCGCACACAACCAGCACCAACTTTGTATTTATCTGCATCAAACGC
>JAESSR010000285.1 GCA_016764015.1 Phycisphaerales bacterium | reverse complement strand
TTTTCACCCTTACCTGTTCTTGGGCAAAGCCCAAGCCATCGGCGGTTCATTCTCTGTGGCACTTTCCCTCGACCCAAGCTGCACTCCAAAGAGCTTATTGAGCCGGGTGGGCATTACCCACCACCGTATCCTACCGTGCTCGGACTTTCCTCCCGAATCGACCAAAGCCGACGCGAGCGATCGCCTTGCCGCATCAATCAACTATACGCACACCCTTTGCACAAGGTTTGCAAGCACCTAGACGCATTTTCGCATACAATACCCCTATGCCCAAAGCTCGCTGCGTTGTGTGGATTGATCCTGAACAAGCACCCGTCATCAAACGGGTGCTCGCACGCGCCGATATCGAGCTTGTCGGCGCTGGATCCCCCGATCCAGCCCGTACCGGGCAGGTCGCCTCTGATCTTGAATGCGACCCAATCGATGATCTCCGCGTAGCTCTTTCGAGCGTTGAAGCCGACCTGCTCATCCTTGGGAACCCGAGCAGCTTTGCCGACCAAGCGGTCGATGCCGATCTCGATGCGCTCAAAGCCGCCCACGCTCGGAATCTCGCCGTCGCCACACTCGAACCGATCCCCGCGACATCCAACGGCATCGGAGGCACATCGTTCGCCGAAGCACTCAGCACCGGCATCCTCAACGAGCTCGTCCACATGATGCCATTGACGCGCCATACGCCAATGATCGACGAGTTCTACACCGTCCTCGAAACATTCGCACCGATCCGCTCGTGCAGTATCGTGATCGGGATGCCAAAGGCACTCGGCTCGCTCGGCGCACGATTGTTCGATGCGATGGACCTCGTCCGATCACTTGTCGGCGTTCCAAACATTATCGAAGCCGGGTATATATCGCCAGCCGCCGGCAGAGGGATGCACCCACTACCCGGTCAATCCCTCCGCTATCTCCACGGCGAGTTCACCCTCAATCTTCGCTTCTCCGATGGGCGATGCGCCGCATTGCTCTTAACAGATCAGGTCGGCGCATCAACAATCAACATGACCATGCTCAGCACCGAAGGGCACATCGTTATTGATAACGCCGGGTTCAAATGGTTTAACCCGATCGGCGAGATGATCGATTCGTACGATACGCCTGATGCAGATGGTGTTGACACCGCCGAGATCGCACTGGCAGCTCAACTCATCGAACTCTGCTCAGGCGTCGGCCCAAAGCGGGCACCAATCGACTACCCAGGCGTGCTCTCGATGACCCACGCAACCCTGCTCAGCACCCGCACCGGCCAAGGCGAATCGCCAAGAGCCGTCGAGCAGTTGTTGTTGTCAATGTAAACTCACCTTCTGTGGTGGCACAGGCGTCCCGCCTGTGTTCTTCTTTATACAACTCATCTGCTAAGAGTCATCACAGGCGAGACGCCTGTGCCACGGGTTCTGGTTACGCCCACTTGGTCATGTGCCACTTCTTCTTGCCGCGACGAATGGCGATGAACTCGCCATGAAGAAGATGCTCCGCCGTCAGCTTGGTATCGATGCCAATCTTCTCGCCATTGATTTTCACTGAGCCCTCGTTGAGGAACTCTTTGGCTTCACGGTTCGATGACGCGAGGTTGCACGCCTTGAGCATCTCGACCATGTCTACTCCCTCAGCAAGATCCGCCTTGGCGTGCTGGGTGGTTGGGACGGATGCGAAGACTTCGAGCATGGTTTGGGCATCGAGCGAACTGATCTCGCCGCTGAACAATGCCTTGCCCGCAGCCTCCGCATTCTTCATCGCATCTTCGCCATGCAGAATCGTCGTCGCTTCTTGAGCGAGTGTCCGCTGGAGTGCACGCTTGCCGGGTGCTTCGCTGTGGCGGGCGAGCAACCCTTCAACCGTAGGCTGCCCGAGGAATGTAAACACCTTGATCCAGTTCGCCGCATCTTCGTCGGAGCTGTTGAGCCAGAACTGGTAGTAGGCGTAGGGGCTGGTGCGATTGGCGGTGAGCCAGATGGCCCCGGTTTCGGTCTTGCCAAACTTCCCGCCGTCGGCTTTGGCGACGAGGGGGGCGGTAAGGCCAAAGGAGAATGAAGATAACATCAGATTTAGGAACCCTTTGGGATGTTCCCTTAAATCCTCTTGCACCGCTTCTACAAGTCTCACCACTTCAATTGGCGCTTTGACACGAATAACTTCAAGTAAATTATTGAGTGACTCGGACATCTTGTCTGATCTATTTGGATTCTCTTTGGACAGTTTCTTTGTCTTTTCAAACTCTTCTGCCGCAAACTTGATATTTCTATTCTCTGACCGATTTGTCCAAGTCCAAATCTCATCGAGTTGCTTTTTTAAGGAGCGAGTAGATGAAACAATATCGTCAACTGCCATTTTTCGCCGAATCAAATCTCCACCCGCAACAATATTCCCGTACTGATCGCTCCCGCCGAGTTGGACAGTGACACCCTCGTGCTCGTAGAGGTGCGCGAAGTCGTACGCTTGCAGGATCATGTAGGAAAACTCGGTATAGCTGATCCCCTGCTCGCGGTTGTTGAGCCGATCTTTGACGGATTCCTTCTGCATCATCATGTTGACGCTGAAATGTTTGCCGATGTCACGCAAGGCTTCGATGTAGGAGATTTTGCTCAGCCAGTCGTTGTTGTTCAGGGAGATGTAGTCGGTGCCTTCGTCGCCGAGGATGTTGGCGAAGATCGGTTCTTGGGATTTGACATTCTGCTCGACGATTTCGTCAGTCATCATCATCCGCTCAGCGGACTTGCCCGAGGGGTCGCCGATGAGCCCGGTGCCGCCGCCCATGACGACGACTGGCGTATGCCCAGCTCGCTTCACATGAGCCAACAACATGATCGGGACAAGATTGCCGATGGTGAGTGAATCCGCGGTGGGATCGAACCCGGCGTAAATCTTGCGTGGCGCATTGGTCGGATCGTTCAGGTGCTCGCGCAATCCTTCGGCATCGGTGCAGTCCTTGACCAGCCCGCGCCAGGTGAGTTCGTCGATTAGATCAATGGTGCCAACTTGGGTATCGCTCATAGTGAGAGAGGATAGGCTGCTTGGTGGGATGGGCTTCCAGCCCGTCTCTTTGAAAGCATATCTGATAGATATTAAGAGACGGGCTGGAAGCCCATCCCACCGAAGAGAATCACTATTATGGCAGGTGCGGCTCAAGCATCCATTCTGAACTGGTCGCCTGGTCGGCCCAGTGACGCATGTCGTTGAACTCTTCCCAGCCCCACTGCTCAGCATGCCCATCGAGCATCCCCGCGATGCCCTTGCCGTTGTATCGAAGCGATACCCGACCCGAGTTGCGATCCGGTACCTCGGCATGCTCGTCATAGTTCGTATCCCACTGTCGACCAGAGGTCGAGTACAAATACGGCGGCTTGACAATAAACGAGCCTTCAACAATCCCATACCCGGGCAATATCGCAGGGCTTGCGATATCGCGAGCCGACGAAAACACCATCAGGTTGCTTGGTCGACGCGGCCCGTATCGCTTGGAGGCATGAAAATCGCCAAAGATTCTTCGCCCGGTTTCAGAAAATGGAATCGGATCGCCCGGTGCCCCACCACCAACAAAGTAGGAGTTGAGCCCAAACGATGGATACAGGCTAATAACATAACGCAGTGCATAATCAGCAGCCGAGTTCGTCGATGCATCCATGCCCTCGGCAAGCATCTCAATCACGCGTGAATCTTGGTATAACGCATCAAAGTTGCCATCAAAGTACGAGATCAACCGCCACGGATAGCGTGAGCCGATGGTTTGCCCGAGTTGTACATCATTAAAATCGCGTGGGTCTGTCCGCCGATCTACCATCCGTTGCCAGATCGCATTATTCGGAAAACCTGTGAGCAGTTTGTCCCGATTGTCATCGCTGTACATCGTGTACGCGATCATGGTCTGTCGCATGCCCGATTGCTCGCGGACTGCCTGAGCCGACACGCGTGCCTTGCCCAATGCCGGCAGGAGTATGCCCATGAGCAATGCCACGATCGCGATCACGACCAAAAGCTCGATCAGCGTAAAACCGAGACGCTCGCGATTGATTGAAGACATCGAAGTATGTTTGTTGGTTCCTGATTCTGCCCGTTTCATGACGCTTCGCTCCTTGCCTATTTTCACATTGCTCAACTCATCGGCAATTTTTTCAGGCGGCTGAGACTCGATCTCATTTACCCGGTATTATACCTTGCGACTGCGACTCGTTCTCAGTTAAGAATCTTGATTTCTGTAAAACAAGTCAGTTTCCCAAATGACAGAAACCGTTGCATCAAATCGAAAGGATTCGCCAATGTCCAGCATGTCCAGCATGTCCCGAATGATTCCAATGCCAACCAGCGCCAAACGAATTACCAACTGCTCGATCCTTCTCGCAGCAATTTGCACCAGCACAAGCTTTGGGCAAACGCAACTCATCGAGTTCATCTACGACGCCCCAACGCTTGATCGCTGGAACTACCCATTCAACGGGGCTCCCGGGTTTCGGCTCTCCGCATCAACCTTCGGAGCGATCGAGATCGATGGATTCGATGACCACGACGCACAACTTGTTCTGGGATTCGAAACATTCGACGAGTTCCCACTCGGGCTCGATCCATCTGCGTATCGCGTGCTCTGGGCAACCGTGACGCTCACCAATACCAACGCAAATGTCTTCAGATTCGATGGCACCTACGACACGCACGATACCTACCTTGATCTCGACGATTCGCTCGATCTTGATCTGGGTCGCCCGGTGCATCTTTGGGCACTTGGATATCGCAACGGGTTTGATCAATCAACCTGGGGCGAGTTCACGGTCTTTGGAGGCACGCCCACTGTAGAACCAACCCAAGAATCTCGAAACGCCTTCGCGGCCTACTTCCCTGTTGACCAAACGCCGGTTGATATCTCCAACAATCTCAAGCAGGAGTTCGACCCCACCCCGATGGCCATCGGGCAAACCGATGCCGTCGCCCCCGGCGAGATTGTCCCTGCAGATACCACCTATACATTTGATGTAAGCATGTGCGATCCATTCGTCCGGGCGTATCTCGCTGACGGGCTCTCATTTGGCGAACTCCGTTTCGCAGCAACATCACTCCACTCAGCGAGCGGCGGCCCAGACGGCGGGAACGGCGACATTGTCTATCCATTCTGGTACACCAGAGAAAACCCGATCGCACAACTCTTGGGATTCACCCCGACACTCAATCTGCGCGTACGCATCGGATCACCCGGCGACTACAACGCAGATGACTCGTTCAACTTTTTCGATGTCGCCGCGTTTCTCGCTGACTTCACATCCGGGAACCTTGACGCTGATCTCACGGGAGATTGCGTCCTGAACTTCTTCGATGTTTCCGAGTTCCTTCTCGCATTCACTCAAGGCTAAACCGAACACACCAAACCTCCCGCACAGTGTATGAGCGGGAATCACAATCAGGAGAGCACAATGAACACGATCACACTCACAGCACTCGCAGCCATCACCGCTTCGTCAGCACTCGCCGATGTCGCATCATTTACCGAAACCTTTGAATCAGGAACAAACAACTGGCTCATGGGATCATTCGTTGATCCAATCTTCAACGCGACGGGCGCACTCGATGGCAGCGCGTATATCTCATCGTCCGCTGATCTCAATAGCGCCGGCCCATTCGGGCTCAGTGTCTTCCGTGGCGAAGACAACTTCGATGCTTCGGGAGATGCCTTTGTAGGCGATTACCTCGCAGGCGGGATCAACCGGCTCACCTTCGATTTCCGCCATGATGCAGACATCGACCTCGGCGTTGCATTGCGTATCGCTGGCCCAAACAACTTCCCAGGCATGGGCATCGAACTGCCCGGATTCGTCGCAGGCGGCGAATGGATCACGCTTTCATTTGATCTTGATTTCAACAACCCGCTGCTCACCCTCGAAGGCGCACCAACCATCGAGTTCTTCAATGATGTCATGACCGCGGTTGGTAATATCCAAGTCTCGATCGATCGCCCAGACGGGCTGACTACTCCATTGATCGTCAACTTTGATCTTGACAATGTCTCGATAACTCCTGCACCATCGGCGTTGGCATTGCTCACACTTGGCGGATTGATGACCACTCGTCGCAGACGATAATCGACTTTCTCAACATCACACTTGACCCCTCGACGCGGGGCTCGGCATATTGCATGTCGGGCCTTGCGTCATTTTTGATTGCTAACGATCATCTGCATAGTCGGATCTGTGCAACTCGAACAGCATCCTCGCTCTGATCACTCCCAATGAACTTACGCCCCAACTCTTGCGCAGCCACGAGGGTCGTTCCTGACCCACAGCACGGGTCGTAGACCAATCCGTCTGCAGGACAGCACGCCCCCACCAACATCTTGAGTAATGCCAGAGGCTTCTGCGTCGGATACCCAACCCGCTCGTCGGCCATGTTGTTGAGTGTCGGCACATCGAGCACATCGGTTGCTTTTTTAAGCTGCCCCTTCATCCGATTGCTCGTCGCCGCCACCATCGGAGGCTCAAAGTAATACTGCTTAGGATCAATGCAGTAAAACAATATATCGTCATGCTTGCGAGCAAACCTTCTCGGTGACGACCCACCCAACCCGTACCGCCAGATGAGATGATTCACAAACCGATCCTCGCCGAGGAGTTCATCGAGCAGCACCCGCACCCGGTGCGAAGCCCGCCAATCGACATGGATTAGGATTGAACCGGTCTGCTTAATCTTGGGGATGGTCGCTGATATCCGCTGACTGAACCACTCAACCCACGCATCAGTCGTCGCCCATGAATCCTGATACGATCCCGCACTGGCAGTTTGAACCTTGCCCGTATTAAACGGCGGATCAACATAGAACAAATCGATCTCACAATCATTGAGCGAACCCACGGACTCGATCCATTCTCTGCATTCAATCTTGTTAGTCTCTGGATTCATGTGCTCACTCATCGTTCGGCTGATCTCCAACCCGCTCTTTCTGCCAGGCCCCATTGCATTCAGGACAAACAACGCATCCGTCTGCTTCAACCGTCAAGTCATCAAGCAAATATCCACACGCAGCGCAGTGACCCTGTGATAGATATATCTCAGCAATTCGCGTAAAACTCCCACGCCGAATCCAACCCAAGAGGATATACCAAAAAAACATTGCGACAACGATTGCGAAGCAAACCTGAATGAGCAGATCAATCATGTCACCCACGGCGGGCTTGGTAATCGGGCTCAACAAGAACTGCCAAAGAATCCAACCAATGACTCCACCGCCAAGCGCAACCCAAGTCTCCCGTTTCTCGGTAGCTGCCTGCTCACCCTTGGTCAGGCGATCCTTTGTGATGGATTTAAGTCCGAGCGCACGCCACCCAATTTGTTTACCAGAAAGCTTTGCAATCTCACAGGGTTGACCACGATCATCACGAGGGGTATTCATGCATTGATTCTATCAACATGAAGTCTGTCATGCATTACACTGGCTTCACTGGTGAACGCCCGACCGAATAGTAATGAAAGCCCAACTCGCCAAGATGCTGACGCCGATAGAGATTCCGACCATCAAAGATGACCTTGCCCTTCATCAAACCCGCGAGCCGCTCGAAATCAGGGCTTTTGAACTCGGCCCAGTCGGTGGATATCACCAAGGCATCGGCGTCTTTGCAGCATTCGTACATGTCGTCGATGATCGAGATCGTATCGCCCATTTCCTTGCGAACATTGTCTGCTGCGACAGGGTCGAAGCCGGTACATTTCGCACCATGACCCAACGCCTTGCGGACGAGGGTGAGTGCGGGGGCTTTGCGAATATCATCAGTACGAGGCTTGAATGCCAGCCCCCAGAACGCAATCTTCTTACCCTGCAATCCGGATTCGCCACCAAAGTGATTCAGAATCTTATTAAAGAAAATATTGCGTTGGCGTTCGTTTGTGCCATGAACCGCGTTGGAGAGTTGAGTATTCACCCCGGCTTTGTCGCCCATCATGATACACGCAAGGGTGTCCTTCGGAAAACACGATCCGCCGTACCCAAGACCCGGATGCAAGAACGCATGCCCGATTCGTGAATCAGAGCACATGCCTTCACGGACACGATTGATATTCGCACCATACGCTTCGCAGAGATTCGCCATTTCGTTGATAAACGAGATTTTGGTCGCCAGGAAGTTGTTGGCTGCGTACTTCACCATCTCCGCAGAGAGCACATCCATTACAAAGATCGGGTGCCCATTGCGGACAAACGGATCATACAAATCGCGGAAGGTCTCGCCAACCTCGTCTGATTCGACTCCAACAACCACACGGTCTGGCTTGTTAAAGTCCGTCACCGCATCGCCCTCTTTGAGAAACTCAGGGTTATCCGCGACATGGAACGGGATATCACCAACAATATCAGCGATGCGATCCTTCACGCGGAAGGTCGTCCCAACAGGAACAGTCGATTTCACCACAATTATCTTTGGCTTTGCCTGAGCTCCCATCTCCTTGATCGCGTGCCCGATGTCGTCGGCTGCCGAGTCGATAAAGGACATATCAGTGTGCCCTTTATCATCCGAAGGCGTACCGACACAGATGAAGATCATCTCTGCCGACTGATACGCATGCTTCTTGTCGAGCGTATAGGTCAATCGCCCTGACTGACGGTTTTTAATCATCAACTCGGTGAGCCCTGGCTCGTAGATCGGGCAGATGTCTTCTTCGAGTTTTTTGATCTTTTCCGGGTCCACATCCAAGCAGACGACATCATTGCCTGAGTTTGCAAAGCAGACGCCCGTGACAAGTCCAACATATCCGGTTCCGACCATTGTAAGATGCATGTGTGGTAATCCTCTCAAAGATGAACATCGAGTGTAGTCTCGCTGGGCTCGATTTGC
>JAESSR010000284.1 GCA_016764015.1 Phycisphaerales bacterium | reverse complement strand
CTATGGAGCACATACGCGCCGGCCATGGAGGTCTCGCCGGAGATGATCCATACATTCTTTGCGTTGGCGATGGGGGTGGCGAGGGCGAGGAGGCGTTGTTCGTCGAGGGCAGCGAACGCTTGGTCGATCGCTTCTTTGATCGCCGAGCGCACAGGGGCGGTTGTGCATTCTTGCTGACGGATTCGTTGGCTTGGGCTCGAGAGTTGGAGTGATAACTGGGTGCGGATCCATGTTTGGAGATCGGTGTAGCCTTCGAAGCCAAGCTTGGTGGCGAATCTGACGATAGAGGGTCTGCTGGTGTCGGCTCGTTGTGCGAGGTCCGATACGGTGCCGAAGGCGATCAGGGTTGGGTCATTGAGGACCAGCTCGGCGATGCGTCGCTCGGTGGGTGTCAGCTTTTCGCTGGCGGCTGCGATGAAATCTTTTATTGACATGGGTAGCACTTGAGTGTTCAGTGTATTACAATCCTTCATGCGTAGTGTACGCATTGTTTCAGAGCGGCAATGGTCTTTGTCGTCATTTTATGGAGTCCAGTTGATGTCCACAGCAACCAAATATGTCCCGACCGCCAAAGAGCAGGCATTTCTCGACACCGTGACGGATGTGCCTCACAAGCGTGAGATCATCAACGGGCTTGCTCCGTTCTTGAAGGAAACAGTTGCGGAGGATCTTCAGAGTTTTTATAGCTCGGACGAACTTGTCCAGTTGAGCGTACTCAAGAAGACTGATCGGGATGTTGAATCTCGGATGCCTGTGAAGGTGACGCGTCACTTTGCCGAGCTTGCACGCTTTAGCTTGCCGATCCAAAAGCTTGTCAAAGCAAGCCCGGACGAAACCCTCGACCTTGCTGGTTCAGAAGATCCGGGCAACCAGATGGATTACTCGCCGGTCGAAGGGCTTTTGCATAAGTATGAGATGGGGCTGATGTATGTGGTCTCCACATGCTCGGCACATTGTCGATTCTGCTATCGCGAAGAGCTGATCGCTCGCAAAGAAGTTGAACGAGCCGACGGCACTGTTGCGAAAAAAGGACTCGCCAAGATTCCTGAGATTGTTGGATACATCCATGAGTTCAATGATGCAGTCAAAGCCAACGGCGGCCGCCATCCAGTGTGTGGGCGTGAAAAACTCCGGGAGATTCTGCTCTCGGGTGGTGATCCGATGGTGCTCAACAATGCCAAGCTCGCGGCATGGTTCTCCGCATTGGCAGAGGCCGGGATTGAATCTATCCGTGTAGGCACCAAAGAAATGGCGTTCTATCCCCAGCGGTTTGACGATACATTCTTCGCGATGCTCGACGGCTTCCACGAAGCCTACCCAGAGGTCGGTATGCACTTCATGGTTCACTTCGAGCACCCAGATGAGTTCCTCGCGAAGACCAGCGAGAGCGAGTACATCAAGGATGACAAAGGTTTCTTCGTTTGGGTCCCCGAAACCGGCAGAGCGATGCGAAGCTTGCTCGATCGCGGCTGGATCACCGTTGAGAACCAGACGCCGATCATCAAGGATATCAACAACAATGTCGAAGCGATTCGCATTATGCAACGCGAGATGAAGCGCATCGGTGCGGACAACCATTACTTCTTCTGCGGGCGAGACATCATCGCGTACAAAGCGTTCAACATCCCGATGGAAGAGTCCTGGCGAATCCTCAACGAATCGCAAAAGGGTTTGTCGGGCGTTGAAAACCATGCGAAACTTTCGATTACGCACTACAAGGGCAAGACTGAAATTGTCGCCGTCACCAACGAGCCAATCCCCGGTCTCAAGGGCAGCGAGAATGGTGTCGTTATCTTTAAGCTTCTGCGGAATGCAGCAAGTGCTCCAGATCGTGGCAAGGTGTGTATCGTTGGTCGTAATCCTGAGGCGGCATGGTTCGATGATTATGAAGACCGTGTCTTGTTTGACGAGGCCGGGCTTTACGATTACACCCGTGTGACGAAAGACGATGCGTAATGATCAACAAGCAGATCAGCAGCGCCGCCGAGGCGGTTAAGGATGTGTTCGACGGTGCAACGATCATGATCGGCGGGTTCGGCGAAGCCGGCAGCCCGATCGAGTTGATCCACGCGCTGATCGATCAGGGTGCCAAGGATCTAACGATCGCCAGCAATAATACTGGTTCGGGCGAGGTCGGGCTCGCGGCATTACTCAAAGCCGAACGCGTATCCAAGATCATTTGTTCGTTCCCACGGACGGCCAACTCGACGGTGTTTCCTGATCTGTACAACAATGGCAAGATCGAGCTTGAGCTTGTGCCTCAGGGTACGCTCGCTGAGCGCATCCGTGCTGGCGGCGCAGGGATTCCTGCGTTTTTTACTCCTGCTGCGGTTGGCACGCCATTGGCTGAGGGAAAAGAAACCCGTTCGTTCAATGGGCAGGATTATTTGATGGAACTAGGACTTAAGGCAGACTTTGCGTTTATTAAAGGGCGAGCCGGCGATACGCATGGGAATATTGTGTACAACAAAACCGCACGCAACTTTGGACCCATCATGGCGATGGCGGCGAAGGTCAGCATTGTTCAGGTGAACAAGGTGGTCGAGCCGGGCGAGATTGATCCTGAGGTTGTTGTGACTCCGGGCATCTTTGTGAATCGTGTCGTCGAGATCGCGAGTCCAGTGTTTGAATCGCAACTTGTTGCAGCAGGAGTGTCCTACCCATGAGCGAGCATACACAAACGCCTCAGATTATCGGCAGAATCCGCGAAGAGATGGCGAGCCGACTGGCACAAGATATTCCCAATGGATCGTTTGTGAATCTTGGTATTGGCATCCCTGAACTGGTGACGAAGTTTGTCCCCGAAGGGCGAACGCTGATTTATCACACCGAGAATGGATTGCTGGGCATGGGCCCTTCGCCGGAAGAAGGCAAGGGTGATCTTGAACTTATTAATGCAGGCAAACGACAAGTGACCGCCAATCCCGGTGCAGCGTTTTTCCATCATGCGGATAGCTTTTCGATGATCCGAGGCGGGCATATTGATCTGTGCGTGCTCGGTGCGATGCAAGTTTCTAAAGGCGGCGATCTTGCCAACTGGTCAACCGGTAAGCCTGGAGCGATCCCAGCGGTCGGTGGCGCGATGGATCTGGTTGCGGGTGTGAAATCGGTGTTTGTCATTACCCAGCACTGCACAAAGCACGGCGATCCAAAGCTCGTCGAAAAGTGCACCTTCCCATTGACTGGTGTCGGTGTGATCTCGCGTGTGTATACAGATCTCGCGGTCATTGATATCACTGACCAAGGGTTCCAACTTATTGAGTTGAGCCCGGGTGTTGAGTTCGATTATGTCCAAGAACGAACCGATGCCGAGTTGTTGCCAATCTCTTCGTAAAAACGGATACATCAAATGAGTACGCCAACCAAAGTCAGTCAAAGCGCAGCCCTCTATGAACGAGCACTCAAAGTGCTTGCTGGTGGCGTGAGTCGAAATACCGTGCTGCGTGATCCGCACCCCGCGTATGCCGATTTCGGTGCGGGTTGCTGGCTGACTGATATCGAAGGCGTCAAACGGCTCGACTTCGCCAATAACATGGCCTCGCTGATTCATGGTCATGCCGATCCTGATGTGGTCAAAGCCGTGACTGAGCAGCTTGGAAAAGGCTCAGCGTTTACGATGGCAACCGAAGTTGAAGTTGAGTACGCCGAGCTTCTGTGCGGGCGAAACCCTGGGTTTGAAAAAATCCGTTTCGTGAACTCAGGGACCGAGGCGCTTATGGTGATGCTAAAATCATCGCGTGCATTCACTGGCAGAGCGAAGATCGCTAAGGTCGAAGGCGCGTATCACGGCGGGTACGACTACGCCGAAGTCAGCCAAGCACCAAACCCAGAAACCTGGGGCGAGATCGATCATCCCAAGAGCGTTCCGCTTGCTCATGGGACACCCGAGTCGGCCCTCAACGATGTGGTGATTATTCCTTTCAACGATCCAGAGCGTGCGATTGCTATTCTTGATGAGCATGCCGATGAGCTTGCGTGTGTACTTTTGGATTTGATGCCTCACCGTGTGGGGCTGCGCCCGGCGGATCAAGAGTTTGTCACCGTGATCCGGGATTGGACCAAACGCAACGGTGCGTTGCTTGTGCTCGATGAAGTGATTACTTTCCGCACCGAGCACGCCGGTTTGCAATCTCGTTATGGCATCACGGCTGATCTCACTGCGATGGGCAAGATGATCGGCGGCGGGTTCCCGATCGGAGCCGTCGCTGGGCGATCCGATGTGATGGAAGTGCTCAATCCACGATCGAAGAAACTCCTATTCCCACACTCGGGTACATTCTCGGCCAATCCAATTAGCATTACCGCTGGGCTCGTCGCGATGAAGAAGTTCGATGAGCCAGCCGTTAGAAAACTCAATGCGTTGGCCAAGTATGCGATAGATGGGATCGAAAAAGCGATCCGAGATACCGGAGTGACCGCATGTGTGACTGGTGGCGGGGCGATGTTCCGGGTGCATATGAAGGCGCAGCCGCCTCGCAACTTCCGCGAGGCGTACCTCACGCCGGAAGAAAACAAAAGGCTGAACTTCCTGCTCGATTACATGTTCGACGAAGGCTTTGTGCTCATCAATACCTGTACGGCGACGCTCTCGACCCCTATGAGCGAAGCTGATATTAACGCATTGATTGCTGCTTATGAACGAGGCTTTGAGAAGCTCGTTGCGATGGGTTGATTAGGCTCGCTCAAAGACCGTCGCAAGACCCTGTCCCACACCTACACACAGCGATGCGAGCCCACGCTTGGCATCGGTCCGCACCATCTCGTGGATGAGTGTTGTTGCGATGCGTGCACCACTGCAACCCAATGGATGTCCGACCGCGATCGCGCCGCCTTTGACATTGAGTTTGGATTGATCAATGTTGAGTTCGCGGGCGCAAGCGATGGATTGAGCCGCGAATGCTTCGTTGAGTTCGATCAGATCAATGTCGTTGATTGTCAGGCTCGCTCGCTTAAGTGCTTTACGGATCGCGGGGGCTGGGCCAATGCCCATGTAGGCTGGGTCAACACCTGCAGATGCGCTCATGCCGACAAATGCCAACGGGGTGAGTCCGAGTTCTTTGGCTTTGCATTCTTCGACGAGCAGAAGGGCCGAAGCACCATCGTTGATGCCCGACGAGTTGCCGGCCGTGACGGAGCCCAAATCATCCTTGGCGAACACCGGGCGGAGCTTGGCGAGTTTCTCAAGGGTCATGTCGGGGCGTGGATGCTCGTCGGTATCAACGATGATCGGATCGCCTTTTCGTTGCGGAATTGAAACCGGAACAATCTCATCTTTGAACAATCCTAGTTCGTGGGCCTTCGCCCATTTCTGTTGACTTGAAAACGCGAACTGGTCTTGGTCTTCGCGTGAGATGTTGTACTTGCGTGCAATATTCTCGGCGGTTTCGCCCATCGGGAATGGGTGATGGAGTTCGGCGAGTTTCGGATTGATAAATCGCCATCCGATGGAAGTGTCGAAGAGTTCTTGTGATCGCCCGAACGCTGTTTCTGATTTGCTCAGCACATACGGTGCTCGGCTCATCGATTCGACGCCGCCGGCGATGAAGATATCGCCGTGGTTTGTTTCGATCATACTTGCCGCGATGTTGATCGCGTCGAGACCGGATGCACAGAGTCGGTTCACTGTCGATCCTGGTACGGTTTCGGGCAAGCCCGCCAACAGCCCCGCCATGCGTGCAACATTTCGGTTGTCTTCGCCAGATTGATTCGCGGCACCAAGATAGACCTCGTCAATGAGTGCAGGATCAATCTTTGATTGCTTGACTACCGCACGGATGACATGGGCAGCCAAGTCATCAGGACGGACAGACGCCAACGCTCCGCCGTATCGACCGATAGGCGTTCGCAAGGCACAGATCACAGCGGCTCGTCGTTGCATAATGGTCACCTAAAACAGTCGCCTAAAGAAGTGATTCCGGATTCTGCAATGATTCCACAATCTCGGCCAAAGCCAATGCTGCGGTTGCACCATCGACGACACGATGATCGCACGCCAAGGACAAAGGCATGATCTTGCCCACCATGGCTTGTCCATCGCGGACAACCACGCCGTCGTAGGCTTTGCCCACCGCAAGAATCGCAACCTCTGGGGTGTTGATCACAGGCGTCGCAAACTTGCCCGCGTGCGAGCCAACATTTGAGATCGTGAATGTCGAACCCATCAACAACTCGCGTGGGATTGAACGATCGCGTGCGCTCGCTGCGATTGATGCGATGGCCTGGGCCATCTCGACGAGGTTCATCCGATCCGCATCACGGATCACAGGCACCATCAACCCGTTCTCAGTATCGGTGGCGATGCCAAGGTTGACCGCACTGTATTGAACAATCTGCTCGTTGGCTTCGTCAACGGTGCTGTTCATCGCACCGAAGTGCCCGGCGAGTGCCTTGGACACCGCGGCACACACGAAGGGTAAGAAGCTGATTTTCACGCCGGTCTGTGCAGTCACTTCCTTGCGGAGCGCGTCGATCGCCGTCACATCTGCCTCGTCCATCACGGTGAAGTGCACCGCGGTGTTGACGGATTCACGCAAGCGATTGGCAATCGTTCGGCGGATGCCCTTGAACGGGATGTACCCCTCGGCATGACCTGGCTGAACAATGCTCTGCTGTGCCGGGCTTGGGATCGGACGATACGCGCCCGGGCCTTGATACCCTGGTGCATACGGCAAACCCTGTTGCTGCGGTGCCTGTTGTGGCACGGGCTGTGGGTAGCCATAGCCCGGAGGCGGTGGCGGAGGTGCGTAGCCATACGGATATTGAGGCGGATACGGATACGCCGGTGGTGGCGGGGCATATCCGTAAGCTGGCTGCTGCATCGGTTGCTGCATCGGTTGCCGTACAGGCGGTTGCTGAATGTACTGCGCCGGCTGTGGCTGCTGCGGCGAATACGCCGGAGCAACAGGAGTCGTCGGTAAGTTCAACGGGCGACGAGTCTCGACAGGACGAGCAACTGGTGCT
>JAESSR010000283.1 GCA_016764015.1 Phycisphaerales bacterium | reverse complement strand
CAGTGAGGTAGTTTGCATTGTTTGTGTTGGCACTTGCACTCGCCGGGCCGCTGTGGGATGCGATAGCGATCACAAACAATCGCTGTATGGCGTATAATCCTCGGGCTTGCGGGGGAGGCGAAAAGAGCGTGTTCTTATGTGAAAAACGAGCCGTCAGATACGACCTAGAGAACTCAAAAGGATTCGATGAGCGAATCAATCGAGCACAGTGTGGTCATCGGGTTTTCTTCACCCGTCACCAATGACCAGAACGGCACACCCGGACCATCATCTGCCCACCGGTTGAGCATTGAATCGGTGTCTCTGGCGACCTCTGCAAGCCGAGGGCCTCCAATGTAAACACAGCGCTGGATCATCAACGCACCGTCGCCAGCGTATTCGAGCTCGGCGCTGACGCCTGCGATAACCTCGGCGACCTGCCCAAAGAGGTCTGGATTATTGCGAATCAGCACATCGGCATCATGCCAGATAAAGAACCGCTGCCTTGTGGGAATTCGCGAATGGGCAGGGCCTCGGGTTCTGAGGATCGATGCCAAGCCTTTGGAGCCATCGACGCTGCGGGCGAGTGTATCCACAGGGATCAATCGTTCGAGCTGCGAGCAGAGCCCTTCGAGATCGAGGATATTGCGCCCGTGGAGTACACACACTTCTGTGCCAGCTTGGGCAACAAGGAACTGGACAAGTGAGGCCCCAAAGCGGGATCGTGCACCGGTATCGTCCGACCAGGCGGCGATATGGTGTGATTCGAGCTTGGCGAGCACCTCTGGCTGCCAGGTGCCTCGCTCGAATACAAATCCAGATGTCCCAAAGTGAATGGACATAATGCAGCTACCAGCTCTGGTTTGAGCTGATGTTTCTCCTGTATTTCGTACCCGTTGTACGCTTTTCAGCGTACACATCGAATACACACTGTTTCAGGGGGGTGGTGGTGCAGGCGACGCTGGTTCCCTGTAGGCCAACGCTGATTCGAGTATGACTCCGTTTTCCCTCTCGCACCACAATTCCCGCAGATTCACTCCCAAAATCAGACTTTCCGGCTTGGCTCCCTTTGGCTTGGCGAATACATATTTATGATACATAATTGTATTTTATAACACAAAAATGAGCCTACGCTTTGTTGGGCAGAATCACCTAGTTCCTAATAAAAACCGATTTTAATGCAATATTTTGCCTCTTTGTTTGTATATTTATACCATGAAGCCCGATAATTCTGGTACACTCCCACATTGTGAGGGCACAAGGGAGATCAAAGACGATCATATAATCGAGGGACAAACAATGATTTCTAAACCCAACGAGTCGGCTCGTCTTATTGCCGTGACTGAGCACATATGCTCACTTTCAGCGATGCCCACGCAAGATTGGGCGGAAGATGTTGCCCGAGCACTGGTTCATATTTCACCAGACGCACTCGTCGGGGTGCTCATTGCCAATGTCGGGCGAGGCTCAAATGAGCCCAATACTACATCCCCTTTTTCGGGGGATACACATCGGGTAAGTCCGATATCGACAGGCGTCGCGTGCGCCCAGCACGGGCGTGTACAAACACTGAGTTTGCAGGACAGGCTCGAACGAATGAATACGCTGGGATTCAGTGTTCCAGAGCTTGGGTACTCAAGAGGGTTTGTCGCACCGCTGCGAGCATTGAACCCACACTGGAAATCAACCCCGGCTGGACAAGCCTTCGTTGACGAATCGTACCAGAGCCCGATCATCATGATGATTCCGATTGCACGCGAAAAGCCCGGCTTTGTGCTGGTGTGCTATGTCGGTGTTGCCCACCATGGGGATCATGTGCCTGAGAATCACGAACCAGAGTTCACACTCGCCCAAACGGACGAACTCACCCAGACGCTTGCTCAGCTCGTTGGACTCCTCTCTTCCAAAGCCCATATTGCGCTCGAGCATGTGCAAAGCCCCAAAGCTTGGCTCACTCAGCGTGAGCATGAAGTCCTCGACGAACTCATCCTTGGGCATTCGGTTCGGGTCATCGCAGAGCGGATGGGCAGAAGTGCTCATACGGTGCATGACCATGTGAAGAACCTGCATAAAAAACTCGGGGCTTCATCGCGAGGCGAGCTGATCGCCAAGGCGCTCGGACACCGTGTTGCTGGGCAAAGCAGTTCAGCGATCGCGCCTCAACCGATTGTGATCACCGATCATTCAACGCTCACTGAGCTCAAGCCCACCGGGCGCGAACAGGCTGCCCCGCTTGCACCCCCCGCGCTAAAACCAACCGAGACCAACTGATCAGCATGCCTCAAAGATAAGCTGTTGTTATACCAGCATCAATGCTCTACTCAAACCTACGGGCGATCTCGTGGGCAATGCGCTCGGCGAGCGCTTTATCTTGGCCGATGGGTTCGCGGAATGAGCCCGGCTCGATTTGACCAGCAGCGTTGCGTGAACGAGCATGGGTTGAGAGCCTCACGCTTTCGGATTCCACACGCCAGTGCGGACGATGCACGCGTGACACGACCACTTCGACCATTGCGATGACATCAATGGTACTTTGGGAGCTTGACAAAGCTGGCTTTGAATCTCCGGGCTCCGTGTCAGCCGATCGCACAAACTCGATGCGGACTGTTCGTTCTTGTTGGTTGGCCAAATCTTCCAACTCTTGACCAAGGGTTGATTGCTCTCTATCCCAAGGCGACGCGAGCCCGGCGGTGCGTTTGGGGAAGGAGGTGATCACGCCTCGCGATGCGTCGATCCGGTTGATCCCGAATCGATACTTGGCGAGCACCTCACGGGCAGCAGAGAACACCTCTTCGTAGTTTGCGGCTTGCAACTCGATGCGAGTGGTGTTCCCAGAAACGGAATCAGATATCTGAGATTGACGAGATGACATACACCCAGAGGTGCTGAGCCAAAGGCTCGCTATCAGGGTAATCGAGATGCGCAGCAACACTTTATCTATCGTCATCGTTTTCATAAGAATCATGTTATCACCTCGTTGAGCACTGTGCGGATCTCGGCGATCAACTCGTTGATATCTTTGAGCCTAACCCCGCTTGCCCCCACCGCGACGCGGGCGACCCACCGATGAGCAACCGTTTCTGACCCGTCAGCGATGGGCACGCGTGTGTGTGAGATCATCACGCGTTTTCGAGCATTGACGCCATCAATGAGCCCCTTGGTCAACGCATCCTCACCAGCAACCCGGAAGCACACCAATGCGAGCGAGCGATCAACAGCCATCGCGAGCCTGGGTTCTTGCTCTACGAATGTTTCGAACGCTTTGGCGAGCTCAATATGGTAGCGGATGTGTTCTTGAAGCCCGTCGACCCCGAAGTGACGGATCACAAACCAGAGCTTGATCGCCCGCATTCTTCGGCCCAACGGCACATGCCAATCGCGGAAGTCGATCACCGATCCTGATTCGCTCTCGGGGTCTCTG
>JAESSR010000282.1 GCA_016764015.1 Phycisphaerales bacterium | reverse complement strand
TGGGCAAGCTGATCTTCGCCTTCGTGGTGTTCTGGGCGTATATCTCATTCTCCCAGTATTTCCTGATCTGGTACGCGAATATTCCTGAAGAAGCCGCGTGGTTTACCAATCGTCAACAGCATGGATGGCAATGGCTATTCATCGTGATGGCACTGGGTCACTTCGCGCTTCCGTTCTTGCTCCTGATCTGGCGCAATACCAAACGCTCCACCATGCTTCTGTGTGGGATGGGCATCTACATGATTTTGATGGTTGTTCTGGACATGGTCTGGATCATCCGCCCAATGGTGTACATGAATGCGGCTGGTGATGTTGATCCTGGGCTGGCAGGGATCTGGCTCGATATCGCAGGCGTGGTCGGCGTGTTGGGAATCTTTGGGGGGCTGATTGCTCGCAAAATCCCGCAGAGCCCGCTGCTTCCACTCAAGGACCCAATGCTCCACGAGTGTCTGCATCACAAGAACTATGTTTAATAAGTAGATAGAAACGATTCATCCGGGCATGCAACCGATGCCCAGCACAAAAACAAAAACTGTCAGCTTTGGGAATGATCCCAACTGACCAACCCGGGAGGGTACAGCGATGAGCGCTGACGAAAACGGACACGACAACTGGCACCAGCATTCAGCAGAAGAAGGTGCACCCCAAGGCGAGCATACCGCACAGGCAAGCGCCAAGGCGATGGGGCTCACGATCATCACCATGACGCTCGGCGTGCTGTTTGTCATCATTGTTCTGGTGGTGTACTTCCAGAACTACATGAGCAACTACAAAGCCATGATTAACGAAAACACCCAAGGGGCAGCAGCCGCTTCGGTCTATCGAGATACCCAACTCGCAGCAATCAGCAAACCAGTTGATGCCGCGATGGAAGTGGTCATCGCAGAGTACGCAAACGATTGATTGAGCTCAATACGCTATGAACAAGCCTGTACGCACCAACCTGATGATCTTGATGATCCCGATGATCCGATCAATCATGCTCCTCGCCATCACGAGTGTGCTGTCGATCGCTCCGGTTGCACACGCCCAACGCCTGCTCGATCGCTCAGAGGTCAGAGACCTCAACGGCGTAGAAGTGACTGAGCAACTCGGAAACTTCACAGCCCTCGATGCAACCTTTACCAACTCCAAAGGTGAAGAAGTCGAGCTTGGCACCTACTTCGACGACGAAACACCCGTCATCTTGGTCATGGTGTACTACGAATGTCCCGTCGTGTGTCCTGTGGTGCTTTCGCAACTGACGACTTCGCTCAACAAGCTCGATTACACCGCAGGCGAGGACTTCCGGCTCTTGGTCGTCAGCTTTGATCACACCGAGACCACCTCGATGGCACTCGGCGAACGAACCAACTTCCTCGGCGAGTACAACCGGGGCACTACCCCTGAAGCGCTCGCAGGGATCGAGTTCCATACCGGCGACGCAGTTAATATCCGTCGACTGGTCAACTCCATTGGTTTCGCGTTTAACCCGCTCAACAATGGCGATTTCTCCCATCCAATCTCGTTGATGATCTTGTCACCCAAGGGCAAGGTCACGCGGTATATGTACGGCTTTGACTATCCGCCTCAGGAACTCAAGCTCTCATTGCTCGATGCGTCCCAAGGCAAGATCGCTGCAAGTTTGGGCGATCGTCTGCTCCATTTCTGCTACCGGCTTGATCCACTCGCCGGCACATATTCCATCCAAGCATTCCGTGTGATGCAAGTGGGGGCGCTGCTGACAGTGTTCTTGATCATCATCGGGCTCACCATATTGTTTATGGGTGATCGTGTCCGCCGCAAGCTCTATCTCGCCAAGCAGGCAGATGAGCAAAGCGACAATGACTCAGATCCAAACGATTCACATTCATCGAACTCCCACCCCGGCTCGTTGGCCGGGTCACATACAGGTCCTGTGTCATGATGCAAACGCTTGCAAGCGCACAACCCGATATTCTCCAGAAGATGTTCTTCGGCGAAACCCCCGCTCCCTCAGAAGCTGCGGCTTGGTCCGATGGTCTCTTCCTGATGATTACATGGTTCTCGATCTTCTTCTTCGTCGTGCTCATGGCATTGATGGTGTACTTTGTAATCAAGTACCGCCGACGCCCAGGAGTGCCTGCGCAGATCAGCCCACACCACAATCTCCACATCGAGATTCTCTGGACGGTCATCCCATCGGCAGGCATGCTCGTGATGTTCGTCTACGGGTTCCAAGGCTACGCTGCCAAGATTGTCTCGCCAGACAATGCACTTGAGCTCAAGATCCAAGGATCAAAGTGGTCATGGATCGCGACTTATCCAAACGGTGCAACATCGCCTGAGACCCAAGCCCTCTCAAAGATCATCGACAACGAAAACCATGTGGTGACACAGGGCAAGGAATATCCAATCTTCTATGTGCCCGAAGATACCGCCATCAAACTCCGCATGCACTCCACCGATGTGATCCATTCATTCTGGATTCCGGAATTCCGCACCAAGATGGATGTCATCCCCAACCGCTACACTGGTTATGGGTTCCATACACCCAAGCTTACAGCGAGTGATACCGTCGTCTACTACGATGCAGAAACCAAGCAAGACTCAACCATCGTTGGCCGTGACATGTGGATATTCTGCGCTGAATACTGCGGCGACGATCACTCTCGCATGGCCGCGACGCTTCGGATCGTTCCTCGCGAGGTATACGACCAGAGAATGGCTGACTGGAGCGTGAAACTCTCGCCAATCGACGCCGGCGAGAAGTTATGGACACAGATATGCAAAAGCTGCCATCAGGTCGATGGTACCAAACTTGTTGGTCCAACTTGGAACTCGGTGAAAAACTCTGACGGGCAGTTCGGATTTGGCTATGAAGCCGCTCTTGAAAATGGTTCAAGTGCTATGCGCGATGCTAACTATTACCGCGAATCCATCCTCGATCCAAACGCCAAGATCGTCAAGGGCTTTGCCCCTGCGATGACAAGCTATCAGGGACAGTTGTCCGAAGAAGATATTGACAACATCATTGCATATATCCAGTCGCTCTCAGACCGCAACCCCAACGCCGGCGAGGACACTGGAACCAGCACCGAAGCACCAGAATCAGATGCAGATACAGAAGCAGCCGGGAGTCATTCATGAGTACGCCTGACACACACACTGGATACCACGACGAGGGTTCATACCTCAGCGGGCCTCCCGGGATGATCTCTCGGATTTGGCAGTGGGCATCGACTGTCGATCACAAGAAGATCGGGGTCATGTACCTCTTCGCCGTCCTTTTTATGTTCTTCCTCGGGGGCATGTCCGCGATCGCTGTTCGCTATGAACTCCTCGATCCCATCCGTACCGTGACAACCGAAACTGTTAACGCGGCGGGTGATCTCGAAACAGTCACCGTCACCACCGGCGAGAGCCTCAAGGAACTCCTTGGGGCAATGGGTATCGGTGGCGATCTTTCCGGCTCACAAATATACAACCGTGCATTCACCCTCCATGGTGCGATCATGGTCTTTATGTTCATCATCCCCGCGATCCCCGCAGCACTGGGCAACTTCTTCTTGCCCATCATGCTCGGCGCCAAGGATGTCGCCTTCCCCAGGCTCAACCTGATGAGCTGGTATATCTATCTCTTCGGGTGTACCTTCGGGGTGTTATCCATCCTGCTCGGCGGTGTCGATACCGGATGGACCTTCTATACACCCTATTCAACCACGACCGACGCCGACCATTGGCGTGTGGTATTGATGGTGATGGCTGCGTTTATCCTCGGGTTCTCGTCTATCTTGACAGGTTTGAACTTCGTCGTCACCGTGCACAAACTGCGTGCACCGGGGATGGGTTGGTTTGATATGCCTTTGATGATCTGGGCGTTGTACGCAACCTCGATTATCCAGGTCTTGGCGACCCCGGTCATCGGTATTACCCTCTTGCTGTTGGTCTTCGAACGCCTGTTCCATATCGGTATCTTCGATCCCGCACTCGGCGGCGACCCGGTCCTGTACCAACACTTCTTCTGGTTCTATTCGCATCCGGTGGTTTATGTGATGATCCTGCCCGGCATGGGAATTATCTCCGAAATACTCGCAGTTCATTCTCGCAAGCACATCTTCGGGTATCGCGCTATCGCGTTCTCGTCGTTGGGTATCGCGGGCGTTTCGTTCCTCGTCTGGGGACACCATATCTTTACCGCGATGGGCGAGCTCGCTGCGATCTTGTTCTCGGGTCTGACCTTCTTGGTCGCGATCCCGACTGCGATCAAGATGTTCAACTGGATCGCAACGCTCTATAAGAGTTCGATCGTCATCAACACGCCGATGATGTACGCACTCATGTTCCTCTTCACCTTCTCGATTGGTGGGCTGACGGGATTGCCTTTGGCAACCTTGGCGACTGATCTGCATCTCCATGACTCGTACTATGTCGTCGCACATTTCCACTATGTGATGATGGGCGGCACCGTGATCGCATTCATGGGCGGGCTCCATCACTGGTGGCCAAAGATGTTCGGCAAGATGTACTCAGAAAAGGGCGGCATGCTCGGTGCAGCGGTTGTCTTCATTGGGTTCAACCTGACATTCTTTACGCAGTTCTTCCTCGGAACCCAAGGCATGCCTCGCCGATATGCGAACTATGTCGATGAGTTCCAGTTCTTGCATCAGCTCTCATCGGTTGGAGCCTTGCTCTTGCTGGTCGGATTCCTGATTCATCTGTTCGTGTTTGTCCAATCGCTTCTAGCTGGTGAAAAAGCACCCCCAAACCCATGGGGCGGCTTGACACTCGAATGGGAATGTGAATCGCCTCCGATCGAGCACAACTTCCATAAAGAACCACTCCTCAAGCACGGCCCGTACGACTTTGAAACCACCGTGCCTCCACATTGGGATCCCAAAGATTACCCGCTTCCAGAAAACCCAGACAAACACTGACCCCCGATTCCGATTGAACGATTGATACAGGAACGATTGATAACAAATCGTTCCAAACAGGTTTCGATAAGGGACTGACCAATGACCATGATTGATACAGACATCTCAGGCGTGCCGGCTCGCATCTTGCAAAGCCCCAAGCACTGGCGCAACCGCAAGCACGAATCGCACTGGCGCACAGGCGATGAAGAGTTCGACGCAGCCAAGTTTGGCATGTGGCTCTTCCTCTCCACCGAAGTTCTGCTCTTCGCAGGTATTTTCTGTGGCTACGCGATCTTCCGTATGCTCTATCCAGAAGCTTGGGCCAATGGCTCACACTATCTCGATTGGCGTATGGGCGCAGCAAACACCGCGGTGCTTCTGTTTTCATCATGGACTGCTGCCAATGCTGTTCGTCTTGCTCAACTTGACAAACAGTTCTGGCTAAAAATCAATCTGATCATCACGATCATCTGTGCATTGCTGTTTGTTTTTATCAAGTTTAAATTTGAATACATGGCCAAACTCCCAGTTGGTAAAGCACCGGGAACATTTTTCTCGTATCCATACGCCCATGATGTCCACGAGCCGCTCTGGTGGTCGTTGTACTATGTCGGCACCGGCATCCACGCATTCCATGTCATCGTCGGGGCGATCCTCTTCGGCGTCGTCCTCTGGTACGCACACCGCCATCAAGCCTACGGGCCAACCCAGTATACCTTGGTCGAAAACTCTGCCCTCTACTGGCACATTGTCGACCTGATCTGGATTTTCCTCTTCCCGCTTTTGTATCTCATTCACTGATTATCTGATCCGAGTTTCTCTATCGATTCAACTCTGATTCACTCTCACACGAGACCATGCCATGAGCCAAGACACAACCACACCATCAAACGACCTCGGCTGGGATCCAACCGATCCCCACGGGATCAACCCACACGACGACGAACACGAGGGTCACTTCATCGCCGACTGGCGTATGCAGGTAGGGATCCTCGCGCTCTTGTTGTTCTTCACCGCGATGACGGTCGGGTTCTATAACCTCGAGCAATGGATTGAAACAACATTCGAGATTGTATTGCCCAGGTGGATTAACATCGCCGGTGCGATGTCGATCGCAACGGTCAAGGCGCTGCTCGTGGCCGCATTCTTCATGCAACTTATGTATGACAAAGCGCTTAACACCTTCGTCATGCTCTTCTGTCTCTTCTGCGTTGGGCTTTTTCTCACCTTTACCATGATCGATCTCGGATCGCGTCACATGATCGATCCGGCCAAAGCACCACAGATCACATCGGGCGGCACAGGTGTCGGGCTCAACAACGCCTCGGCAGACAACGACTTTTCCGTAGTGATCAGCCCCAAGGTCAACACCGCTGGCATGAGCATGGTTCACTATGCACGCCTCAACGGCAACAACAAAGAACCCGGGTTGCTCTATTACCGTGAGCACGACGACGAAGCGACCTTCTGGGCACACTTCTACGACGGGCACGCCGTCCATCGCGACGAACTCGATGAGCATGACTTCTTCTCACAACTCGGCTTTGGGCACCATGTCTCTGTTTCCGATGCAAACGCATCGCACCCTCGTCACGGCTTGACCCCAGGGCTCTTCTCCGATGTCGATCCAAACGAACACGCAACCGAATCGCAGGGCAATGGACACTAAGAAAACCTCCAAAGAGAATCGGCGAGTCTGGTGGATTTTGTGTGCTCTATCGATCGTGATGGTCGCGGTGTCAGGCATCTCACTCGCCCGCCGCATCGCAAACTATAACGAGACAACCGACCATCCGCTTTTCGCATACATCCAAGCAACAAGCACCAGCTTTACCTTTGCCGGCAAACCAATCGAAATCGTCGAAGATACCATCGACGGGCAAGATGTCGTTCGTATCAAGTACGGCGATCAAGAACTCGTGCTCGATGTCGCGATCCCGCCATTGCAGCCGCTCCCCGAACTCTACGAGCGCCATCAAGATTGGCTGACGATTTCACTCTTCGCAGATCGCTCCGGGCTCTCAATGAAAGAGTTTCAACGCCAGATCGAGAGCGATCAGATCAAACCCAGATTGGGCATCGTCACGCGTACCCCATTTGGTCTTGAACGACTCGAAGAGCCAAACCACGAGAACCTTCAGCAAGAAGAAAACTGGGGCTACGGCCAGATCCGTTCCGATGTGGCAAGGTACGATTGCTACGAACTCCTCCGCGACGGCACCATCACTCACGAGATCAAACGACACCCCGAGAGCGGGTCCAGTCTCCAGCGCAGACAGAACTATGCCAAGCTCAAGGGCGAACCCATCCCTCAACGAAGAGCAGATGAACTCCAGGAATACACCTGGCAGTACGGCGCAGCCCTCAAAGTTATGGCTCGTGCGCCCGCAATCACCCTAGAAAGACAAGCACTCACCGTCGCGGGGTGGACTCTTCCCGCCACGGCTGCCGGGTTCCTCTTGCTCTTGGTCTCATTCTTCTTCGCCATCGCTCCGCCGAAAACAGCTCAATAAAATCCACTCCAACTTTCAATGCATGAAAAAACCGCGTACGCCAAAGTTGGGCACGCGGTGTATTTGTTTTATACTAAAGATGTTTACTTGGTCGGGTCAATCTTCGGGCGAGTGGTAGTTGGTGTTGTTGAGCCCGATTGAATGGCAGCAGGTGCATCACTCGTTGCAGAAGCAACCTCGCTTTTCGTTGAATGCACAAGGTAGATTTCAACCCGGCGGTTGGCTTTGGTGCCCTTGCCCTTGTTGTTGCCAACCAGCGGACGGTTCTCACCCCATCCAGTCACGGACATCCGATTCCAATCAACACCAGCTTGGCCGAGTGCTGCACGCACGGCAATCGCACGATGAGCCGAGAGGTGCATATTTGTTGGGTGTTTGCGCTGTGTGTTTGAGCTTGGTTTTTCATCATCGGTATGTCCAACGATCTGAATGTCATACTTGCCTGCGGTGCCCGAGTTGAGCACGCCTGCGAGCCGCTTGAGTGATTCACCAGCCGACGCTTGAACGCTGTCGGAACCTGACCCGAAGGTCATGTCCGAAACAAACCGGAGCATCCCACGATCGGCATCATAGATGATCATGTCGGGGAACTGCCCAGCGAGATCGCTCAGTGCCCGATCAGTCGCCGCATCAAGATGCACGATCTGAAGCGAGTTCATGCGATCTTCCAGATTTCCAAACGCGCTCTGTGAGCTAGCAAGTGCTCCGCGAAGAGTAGCATTTTCACTCTGCAGATTGCCAATCACGCCATGGGCATCACCAGCCGAGCCTTGAAGCTGGGTGTTGGTCGATTCTGCAGAACCGAGCAAGTTGGCCAACTCTTGATTCTGGCTGCGGAGCGATTGATTGGTCTCGTAGAGTGAGTCGAACTCCTGCTGGCTGACACACCCGGTGCTCAAGCCCGCTGCAGCGATCAAGATGGAGGTCAGGGCAATCTTCTGTCCTGATTTGGCGATGTTGACGATGTTCATAGTCTGCTCCTGGTCTATTTATCAGCTCGATGGCTATCGAGCAATGGATACGGGGTCCGGTGCAATGATATCGTATTGAGTGCAACTCGACCGCCCAAAGAGCAACCTTATTGTGCATTGACCCCGTACAATCTGCGCTCATGGCTGACAACGCTTCACAACCCTCTCCGCAACGAGTTCCCTATAAAGTAGATGCGCTCCTTATCCCCAATCCGTCAGCATCTTGGTCAAACAACTCCAAATCGAGCCCATTCACAAGGCTCAACGCGCCCGCGATCGCATGCCCTGTTTCAGGTGTGATCGAAAATGCATCACTCGTTCTCAAACCAACCCAAACAGGATATGAAATCATCGATTCCGGGTCACAAAGTGATATCAACGCCAAAGTCGAATCCGGGCGGCTCCCCAAACTGACGATTGAGATTACATTGCGCGATCGGGTCATCATGCCGGCGCTCGTCAATGCCCACACCCACCTTGATCTCACCCACATCGGTCCAGTCGCCCACGATCCCAACGAGGGATTCGTGAAATGGATCGATCACATCCGATGCAATCGTAAGCAAGAAGATGCTGACATCCGCCAGGCTGTCCGTTTGGGCATCCAAGCCTCCCTCGCCGGCGGCACCATCGCAGTGGGGGATATATCTGGTGCTCCAACCGGTCGAATCACCGACGCCCCAGCCCACGAACTCGCGGGTTCACCATTGCTCGGCACT
>JAESSR010000281.1 GCA_016764015.1 Phycisphaerales bacterium | reverse complement strand
CATCTGCATTGCCCTGTAGTTGGTGTGTTCCAAGCTCGGGTTCTTGTCCAGGGCCGAAGGCTCCTGAATTATTTTGACCATCTGATCCATCGTTTGGTGATCCTTGACTCGGATCAGTGAGCATCTCCCACCGGGATTCGGGTGCATCGCCCACAATCACCAACGCATGCGAGCCGTCGAGCAATGCCGAGAAAAGCAGCTCGTCAATCACAGGCCCATAATCTTCGATCATCCGCTCGTTGTACACACCGAATAAATCCTGCGTGCGTGTGTTCTTTTCTGATTCGATCTGCATCCCCAGGTCAAGGCGCACCGCGGGGATCACATTGTCGTTGGTCAGCATCGGCTCAATCCAAGAACGCGCGATCAGACGCGGGCGACCCGGCGCGATCTCAACTGTTCGCTCACCGACGCGAACCCGATTGTTTTTGAGAGCTCCGGCACGGACAAGCGCCCGCCATTGACCGAACTCGCCGAGCCATTGCACATTGATCGGCTGCACCGGACGCAATGCGCCCAAGAACTCATCGACCTCACCGATCGGCACCGCGACGAATCGGAACCCCCACTGAGCCCATTGAGGATTAATCGCTTGGGTCAGCGTATTGGCACCCAAACTAGACACACTGGATTCATTGTTGAACTCATCATCACCCTGTGGATGAAGATAACCCAGGAGCTTACGCGGGGCAGCCCAATGAGTATCATCAACAACCCACAGACGCACCTCGAGCCCGCGCGTCGACACAGAATTGATCGGCTCGGGCGCATCGCCCTGATCGAATGACTCGGTTGCGAGCTCGATTTCGGACGAAGGAAAGTAGTAGTTGATCACTTTACAGCCGGGCATGCAAAGCATCCACGCACTGAGCGATCCCAAAACCAACAGCAATCGAAGGCGATCATTCAAACGAAACTTCCTAAGCGTCCTCAGCGTCGGGGGCATCAAACGAGTTGATCCGATCGATCAATGCGCGCACAAGCCCAAACTTATAACGGGTATGCGTAAATGCGATCCGAGGCATATCCAAATGATCGCGCTCCTGAGGGTACGCCTGACACTGCACGATCTTGCCCTTCTTGACCAAAACCGAGAACTCCTCGTTGAGAATCTCGATGTCTTCTTCACGCAGCTTCTTGTTGATCCGGATGATCAGATCATCACGCACATACCGCGATGAGTGATAGTTCTTATAGAAGTTGATCACATGATCGACAGCGTCCTGTGGGTCTTTGGCGATGTAGTACAAACTAAAGTCGTCTTCGCTGATCCATCCACGCCCAGCGAGCTGCTGGCGGACATAGCGATCCCATCCTTCCCAGTATGAGCCGTTCTCACCTTCACGATCGCCATCAATGAACACGATGGGGACCATGCTTGCCTTGCCAGTTTGGACAAGGGTGAGTGTCTCGAAGGTCTCGTCGAGCGTGCCGAACCCGCCAGGGTAGCACACGACCGCTTCGGCCTGCGAGAGGAAGATCAGCTTGCGGGTAAAGAAGTACCGGAAGTTAATGAGTTTTTCGTCGCCGACGATGTATTCATTCGCGCTGGTTTCAAACGGCAAGTGGATCGCCACCCCGAAGCTTGCCTCGCGCCCTGGGCCCTCGTGCCCGGCTTTCATAATCCCGTTGCCCGCGCCGGTGATCGACATCCACCCCGCTTGGGCCATCAGCTTGGAGAACTCGACCGCTGACAAATAATCCGGATGATCCTCAGGCGTGCGGGCCGACCCAAAGATGGTCACCTTGTGCACATTTGGATACTCGCCGAACACGCGATATGCGTAGCGGAGCTCTTTCATCGCAGCGGTCATCAGCTTGAGCTCGCCCGTGTCTCGCCCGTCGGGGATCAGCTTGAGCCCCGCGGTGATCAGCTCGCCAATGAGCTTAGCGTCGTAGCTCTCTGAGGTGCCCGCGACCATTTCGAGGAGATCGCAGATCCGATCCTGGACCTCGCCATCATCCGCCCGGCGGACCTGCGCCATTTCTGGAGGTGCCGCGAGTTCGTTCTTGGGTTGTGTACTGCTCGGGGGATCAAGCTCCACCCGATTGTGTTCTTTCGTCATCGATTATCCATTTCTACAAAACTGGTTGTTCTTTAACAGATCGTTCCGATCGAGTTGTGTTTATTGAGTCTCTTGTTGAATAAAGATTCTATGTCGCCCAATACGCATCGTATACCTCGCTGCTCAAAGCCCGATTCTGATCGCTCAGGCACGCTCAAGAACCATCATCTGCCCAATCCCACAACTTAGTAGTCGAATCAACCGGGAAATGAACCGTGTCTTGCGCTGCTCGTAGGGATCGGAGCCTGCCTGCTTGCACCTGGTCTTCGACCTCTCGCAAACGACGCTGTTGGTCTGAGACTGGATTGCCGAGCATCGCGTTGATCACCCTTTTGGTTGATCCGAACTGCTGAACTGAATATTTCGGATCGCCAAGCGGGCCGGTGACGCGGGTGGTGATAAGCTCATCTCGGAGTTGCTCAAGGAGCTTGGATACGATCGGGATCGGATGCACCGAGCGGGATTTGAATCGCAAATCTACCTCTTGTGTGCTCCAGTCCATGGTGCCGTACCCCAAGATTTCAATCCGCTTGGACGATGCGCTGAGCTGCTCGAATGCCATGATCTGCCCATCGACATAGAACGATGCTTCTGCTCTATCCAATGGCGAACTCGCCGGGAGCGAAAGATTGCTCGCTTCGACCAACGGGAGCAGTCCGGGCAATACCACAACTGATCCGCCAGAGATTTGCACCAACCCGCGTCCTGAACGCTTCGATGGATCACCGATCGGCCCGGTGAGTGTTAAGTCCCCGATCATCGCGCCGCGTGAAAGGTCTTCGCCCAAACTCCATGCCGAGAGCACCGTGGTTTGCCCTGGACGGGGCGGCCCAACGAGCCCTTCGGGCGGCAAGAGCAGATCATCGAACACCGGCGCTGCGCGCACACCCGACGCGTGAAGTTCCATCCAATAATGTGGATCGCCGTTTGGCCCTGGGCGTATCTGGGCGCTGCCCGCGATCTGCCCGCCGTGCATCCCCGCGATGATCTCTGGGATGAGCACCACGCCTTCATTCTGGGCGTCGCCGATGATTGTGATCCGCGCATCGTGCACGCGCATCAATCCGGCGCGAAGCCGTGATGCATCAAGATTGATTTCATATCCGAGCGTGTCGTTGGTGCCATGAACTGCAAATCCGAGATCACCCACGATCCCGGTAATCGGCAATCCGATCAATGCGCTGCCCTCTTCCAGATGCGCCTTGCCCGTGATGTCATACACCGCATGATCTTGCCCGATCCCAGAGCCGACAATCTGAAGACCGTTGATGACCACTTCACCTTGTGACTCAATCGCGAGCCGATCAATCACATTGTCTACTGCATCGGGCAGGATCGTGCGAACCGGTCCGGTCAGCAGGTCACCCTTGGCATCGATCAATAGATCAATCCCGAGCCCTTCGCCGGGGTGCATGGTCCATCGCCCATTGATATCCATTTCAGTCCTGCCATTGGCAGCGTGGATATGTTCGACTGTTCCTTCAAAGCCCTCAAAGACAAGTTGACCCGACACTTCCTCAAAGTGTGCCCGCTCGTCGCCCATCATCAATGATATAGACCTTGGCGAGAGCGAGCCATCGATCTTTGTGGGCACGAGCGTGACGGGTTGGCTCTGATCTTTGATTTTGTGCATGCCCAACTGTGGAGTCAGCGTCACACCCAGATCGAACCGCCCGCCGAGTTCATGGGCTTTGAACCATGATTCTCGCTGAGGATTTGAGAACCGATCAATGACATACTGGGTGATCGGGGACTCGAATGTTCCGCCCGCAAAGGCGATCGCCAATGAGTTGGGATCGACCACCTCGATATACCGCCCGGCTCTCGCGAGCGGCAGCATCCCATCGAGCGAGAGTACACCCGCGTCTTCACCATCAGCCTTGAGCGAAACACGGAACCCGTCGAACGCGATCGTTGGTTCGCTGGCAAGGACAAACTCTGATCGTCCCCACGATGATCCAACCTCATACCGAGCGCCATGAAAATCAAATCCGAGTTCATCGATGCGATCCACGGTCAAGGTGGTATCGATCGAGCCTCCAATAATCCCTTCGAGCACCGCGCCCATTCCGACTACGCCATCAAGATTGAATGTAGACTTCTTCTCAAGTAAATCCCGTGCGATCCTTGGCGAGATTACCGCGATCGCATGCTCCAAAGGCATCGCCAGATCAATCCCATCGCCATAGGCTGTAGCATATAACCTCGGCCCGGGCAACGCAGGACCAAAGTCGCTCGTCAAGAGCCCGCCAACACGCTTGGCTCCGTCTGAATCTCGATCATTGCGTGGCATGGTGAGCTGTGTCAATATTTCGATTGGTGTCGGAGCCAAAGGCTGTTCGGGTGAAGCGAGCAAACCATTGAGACCAACGATGACCAGTTCTTCGGTGATGTAGATTGTGCCATAGATGTCGTCGAGCGTGATGGGCTCGGGTGATACCCCTGTGCCGCCGCTAAGCATGTCCGGGCGAGCTGCCCCTTGCAACACAGTCGCTTCGATATCATATCCAAGCCTGCCGTTGGAGCGTGGGCCGATGATCGCATCGCAATCTACCAATCCTGAGAGATTCATCCGATCGAGAATTTTTCGCATCGAGATATCATCTGGATCATCGCTCTGCTCATCGTAATACCCAGGAATCGCTGCGATCAAAGCACGATCAATGGGGAACCCACGGGCAACAATCTCGATGATTGGTTGGGCGTTTTCCTTGGTGAGATCAATCGTCACATCAACTGTTGCTTCCCCGCCGCCGAGCCCGGTGTAGTGCCCGCCCGAGAGTTCGACTCCCTTTTCATTGATAACGATCTCAACACCCTGGGCCATAATCGGCACCGAGAAATGTTTCGAGACCAAGCCCGCCTTGGGCAACTTGGCGTGTATATCGGTCGTCCACCGATTGTCTGACGCACGCTCCGGGTGACGAACAAGGCGCACATGCACATCCGCTTTGCCTCCAAAGTCAAATACCGGCGCTTCGAGCTGACGATCGAGCTTTGCGAGCTCTTGGGCGAGTTCGAGACGCACCGAGCTCGACATGTTCGACATGTTCGACATGCCCGGGTCATTAGCATCCTCCCTGAATCCATCGAGTCGATCCCACGCCTGTCGGCGGAGCTGTCCGAGCAGCTCTGCATCACCCCGCGTAAGCACCATGCCTTCATCGAGCAATCGGGCATACTCTCGCTCACTGAACAACGCATCGACAAGTTTACGATTACTGCCTTCAAGGGCAGCCATCAGGTGCTCATCAATTGCTACGCCGTTGACTTCCAGATCGAGCGTCACGATCGAATGTTCTCCCAATGGCGAGAACAACCCATTAGCAACAAGCGTCGCGCCTGTAGGGCCGACGCCGGTGATATTGCTCACGACGAGTTTCTGGGGGTCGAACTCGATCACCCCGCTCATTCTTCCAAACGGGTATCGGAACTTTTTATAGATCGCGCTGCCGTTGGAGAGTTCAGCTCTGCCCGAAACTTGAATCTTTGCATCGGGCTCGTCGACTCGTAAAATCTGCAACACCGCGTGAACATCTGCAACCGGATTCTCAAACCGATCGAGCTTAGACATCACCTTTGGAGGCAAGAACTGTGCTGGCCTAAAGTGTTCGTCGAGTCGGAAGTCTGTGACAAGTGTTGCTTCAAACGGGCTCTGTGCATCGAGTCCATTGAAATCAAGATCAACATTGTACACGATCTCATCGATCAACCCGGTAATGTCAGCGCTGAGCCCAGAGGTGCCAAAGCGGATCACGCCTTGGGTCTGACGCATCCGAAGCAGGTCGCCCGCAGCAACCGAACCCGAAACCGAGCCCGAATCATCAAACGGCAAGTTGAGTGCAACGCCTTCGAGCCGGAGCACAATTTCGACGAGCCCGTCGGGTGAAACATGAAACCGTGTCGGAGCAAGGTTGCCGGCTAATGCGAGGCGCTCATACATCCCACGCGATCGGCTCGGGACAATATCAGCGGGCCAATCTTCGAGCCGAACTCCGTCGAGCACGCCATCGATGCCACCTTGTGATAACTGCCCGGTGAGCCCGATCAAACCTGTAGGCGCGATGCCCGACATGCTCGACATGCTCGGCTCAGTCGGCAGTGCCACAAACTCAAAGGCCGACACGCCCGAGTTGGTCTGCTCGCTCAACCGCCCGCGGATCGAAAGCTCTTTGAGCACCCGATATGAATCCTTATCGTGCTCTGCGATCTGCAAAAGCCCGTCGATGATCTCGATCGCAGGCGTTGCCCCGCCGCCTCCACCTTGCTTGAAATCCATCGCTGCAAGATTGAGCACGCCGGTTTCAATGTCCTGACTCACCCGAACAATCGGTTTCTCGATCACGATCGATCGCACCTGCCCGGAGCCCTTGATCACGCCCCACCAGTTCACCGAGATCGTTGCCCGCTCGAACTCGATCAACGATCCCGCTCGGCTCTTTATCGAGTCCGCCTTGCACACGGCATTGTTGATCACAATCTCGCCGGTGGGCATTAGATGAATCGACCCAGACGAAACATCAATCCCGAGTTGATCTTCCAAGATCGGCTCGACGATCATCTGCATCACCGAGGTCTGTCCGATAACCAGCACGCCGGCGATCACACCCAGAGGCAAAATGACCAACAGCCACAACGCCCGCCGACGCCACTTCCGCCGAGGCTTCTTCACCGCATCCTGAATGGCTAATCGTTCTTCTTGGCTCAATCGCACCTCACGCACCCTCGTGATTTAAACAGTCCCAGTATCACTATAGGTACCCTGCAACCAAATCCCTCAACAAAACACCCGAACACCACCCGCCCAAACACACCCTTTCGGCTATACTTACCTCATGAGCAAAACACGCACCATTTTCGTCTGCACCGCCTGCGGCTCAACCCACCACCGATGGATGGGCAAGTGCCCCGATTGCGACCAATGGGACTCGCTCGAAGAATCACAGTTCGACAAATCCGCCAAATCCGATCCACACCGCGGCGGCGGCGGCTTCGGAACAAGTATCGAATCCAAACCCGGTGCAGACCAACCCATCGCCACCTCCATCACCGAGATCATGACCAACCGCGCACCCATGCGCAGACTCCCCACCGGCATCTCCGAGTTCGATCGCGTCCTCGGCGGCTCCGAAACCGATACCTATAAAGGACTCGTCCCCGGCTCCGTCATCCTCGTCGGCGGAGAACCCGGGATCGGAAAATCGACATTGCTTTTGCAGGCCGCAGGCGCGTGGGCATCGCCGATCAATATGGACTCATCCAAGCGCGACTGGACCAGCAAAGTGTTGTATGTTTCCTCCGAAGAATCCGCCCAACAAATCCAAATGCGTGCCGATCGCTTAGGTGTCGCTGATGCGGACAACTTGTTCGTCCTCGCAGACACCAACCTCGCACGGATTCTTGAGCAGGCGAGAAAAATCAAACCCGATGTCTGCGTGATCGATTCCATCCAGATGATCTACAAGGCCGATCTCGAAGCCGCACCGGGATCGGTGACGCAGCTCCGCCGATGCTGCGCTGAACTCGTCTACTTCGCCAAAGCCACCGGCATCGCCATCGTCCTCGTCGGGCATGTCACCAAAGAAGGCACACTCGCCGGCCCGCGCATGCTCGAACACATGGTCGATGCAGTCCTCTACTTCGAAGGCGATCGGTACCATTCCATCCGCATCGTCCACGCCATCAAAAATCGCTTCGGCACCACCCTCGAACTCGGCATCTTCGAGATGACCGGGCGAGGCTTGCAACAACTCCCCGGCGGGATGTCCGTCGCCGCCATGCAATCGGGCAATGAACACCGCCCCGGAGCCGTCGCATGCCCCGCGATGCACGGGTCCCGCT
>JAESSR010000280.1 GCA_016764015.1 Phycisphaerales bacterium | reverse complement strand
TGCAATGCGTCAAAATAGTCCAGAATCACTCAGGAATCACCGCTTTGTAGGTTAATCATCATCTTCATCATCATTTGCATCTGTTCGAGATTTGTTTGTATTTCTGGAGAGAAATCCGAGTTGCACCATCAATCCGATCACAGTCAGCACGACCCAAGCGGTTGCCCAGATCACTGCAGATTGATTGAGGAAATCAGGGCGCTGTCCAGAGCGTGCGGTGAGCAGCGCTGTGGTTGCAGCCATCACTGCAGCAGACCCAAAGAGCGAGGTGACAAGTGCGGTGGTGCGCTTGGGCAGTACGATGCCAACGAGCAAGCCGAAGGCGAGTCCGGCGAACCCAGAACTCAACGCGATGAGTTTGTCGCGTGCTGGGCGTTGGTCAAGGTCCGTCTTGATGGTGTTGTACATGTGTTTGACAAACTCTTTCGAGCGCGTCGCAGCATCCTTGAGCTGCTGCTTGGTTTCATCATCAAGAACCTTGCCGTCTTCATCGAGCAGATCCATCGCGGTTTCTGCGGCTTCCCGGTTGATTGTTTCGTTCAATGAACTCGTGATCCCCGCGAGCGAATCACCGGTTTCTACAAAGGCGGCTTGGGTATCGGTGAGATCGCCTTCGGTGAATGTTGGATTAAAGTGGAGGAACACCATCGCGCCAAGCACACCCGCTGCAGCGAAGGCCATCGCAGAGGTCATCGCGATCACAAGCCTGAACATCGCGAGCGAAACCAGTGAACCAAGAATGCCGCCTGCGATCAATCCCGTGACACCAGGTGTGAGCGTGATGCCTGCGATGTCGAATGATGGCAGCCCGGTGAGCGGGAGAATCGTCGTCCCTACAAACGCACCAATCGCGAGCCCGAAGAGAAAGAACACCGGCTTGATGACCCGCGACCCAACAAGCCAAAGCAGCAACCCGCCCATGAGCGCCACGCCCAATGGAACGGAGCCGCCCTCTGGGAGGGACTGGGCAAGGATGAGTGTTGAATCGAGTGTGTGCATAGGTATTTGCATAACAGTGTATTGTTGGGATGCTGACGCCGAGATTTCGAGCAGAGTGCCAATCTGGGACAGAGTTTGCGCTTTGTTGCCATCAAAAGCGGGTTCAATGCGGCTTGTTTTGAAAGTATCGGACAATCCTGCGCGAACTCATCATGTCTGTTGAGCCTTACGAGCACAATGGGCGATATCCTCAGCGTATGACTAAGAAATCATTGAAAAAGAAATCATCCAAAAAGACCAGCAAGACAACCGCTAAGAAGTCAGCATCTGGCAGCGAGACTGTACAAGCGTCGAAAGACCTCGCGGTGTTCCGCAAGAAGATCGACCGCTTGGATCAGAAGCTCGTCGACACGCTCAATGAACGGGCCAAGCTGGTCGTTGAGGTGGGGGAACTCAAGCGCGGCTCAGATACACCGATCTATGCGCCCCATCGTGAAGCGCAGGTGCTTGAAAAAGCGCTGGGTCGCAACGAAGGGCCTTTGCTTGATCGTACGATCGAGGGGATTTATCGCGAGATGATGTCCGGGTCGTTCGCACTCGAACGCCCATTGCGGATTGGGTTCTTAGGGCCTGCCGGTTCGTACTCGCATCAGGCGTCGGTCAAGCAGTTTGGGTCATCGGTCGATTACGAAGATTTGCAGATGATCGCGGGTGTGTTTACCGAGGTTCGACGTGGGCATGTGAACTATGGACTCGTGCCGATCGAGAACTCGATTGGTGGGGGGATTACGGAATCGCTCGATGCATTGTCGCACAATGCGGGGAGCGTGCATGTGTATGCCGAGGCGCAGATCGCGATTCGGCATATGTTGTTGACGAACTGCAAGCCTCACGATGTGCGTCGGATTCATTCGAAGCCTGAGGTCTTTGCGCAGTGTCGAAACTGGTTGACGACGCAGTATCCCAACGCGGCGTTGATCCCCGATGCTTCGACAAGCCAGGCGGTGAAGACCGCGCTCAAAGAGAACAAGCTGGCGGTCGAGATCGGAGCCGAGCCCGGGACGGCGGCGATTGCATCGGAGCTTGCGGGCGAGTTGTATGGGTTGCCGGCGTTGTTTACAAACATTGCGGATAACCCGGACAACATCACACGGTTTTACATTATCTCGAAGGAGAAGGCGTTGCCTACGGGCGATGACAAGACTTCGATCATGTTCGCGACCGAGGACAAGCCCGGTGCGTTGGTGGAGGTGTTGCAGGCGTTCCATAGCGAGGGCGTGAACCTGAGCCATATTGATAAGCGGCCTTCGGGGCGTGAGAACTGGAGCTACGCGTTTTATATTGATGCGCTCGGGCACCGGGATGACGCGGCGATGAAACGGGCGATCAAGGGGGCGAAGGGGCATTGCAAGGAGCTGCAGGTTTTGGGGTCGTATCCGCGGTCGAAGCGGATACTTTGAGGATTTGATATTTATACTCGGGTGCCGTGGAGGTGTCGTCTTCGACTCCTCCACGATTTTGGTTTTGTATCCATTTTAAAGACATGCAGGAGCCGGGGACGGGACCGGCATGGCACCCAGATGAGATTGATACGAGCACTACTGCGCCGGGGATGGCGAGTAGTGGCACCGGGTGGGGCATTCGATACGGCCTAGAGTAGCAGTATGATGAAAGTGGATATCAGACCCAAGGAGCATCAGACACACCGCGAGAGCTTGTGGCGGTTTGTCGCCTTGGTGGCGTTGCTTGTTGCGTACTTTGGATATATGAGTTGGAAGTTTGACGCTCCGACGGGGGCGCTGTTGGCGGTGCTGAGTTGGAGCTTCTTTGTGTTGTGTACGCCGATTGCTGATGGCGGGTTTGTGGTGGCGTTTCCGATTCGGCTGCTCTTTGGGACGCGGATGGTGGTGACGCAGATCGTGGTGTGGTTCCTCGCGGTGGGGATCAATGTGGCTGCGGTGTTGCTTGTGCCCGAGGGGTATCAGGACACGGCGTTGACGAAGCTGTTCTATACGATCCTGACGACACCTTGGCCTTACTGGAGTATTCTGGTGATTTCGTTGGCGGGGACGATGCTCTCGATTTGGTTTGGCGATGAGATGATTGATGTGACGACGCATGCTGATCGGAAGAAGCAGCATCGCCACGGGTTCAAGCATCGGACGATTGTGGTTGTTGGATTCGCGGTATTGACGGTGTTGGCGTATTACCAGTTGTTGTCTGGGCTTGGGGTGACGATTCCGGGTGGGTAGGGAGTGTGTTGATCTCGGGTGCCACTACTGGCCGTCTTGGGCGCAGTAGTGCGGTATCTCAGTGATGAAAGAAGACACTACTGCGCCCTGCGGGCGAGTAGTGGCACCCAGATTTGTTGGGTGTATGATCTTGGGATGGATAGGAAACCAGTTATTTCGATTTCGATGGGGGACCCGGCGGGGATTGGGGGCGAGGTGTTGATTCGTGCGCTGGGGGACAAGCAACGAAGATCGAAGGCGCGGTATCTGATTCATGGGTCTTCTCATGCGATGCACCAAGCCAGTGAGGCGGTGGGGATTGAGCCGTATTGGTGGCGGGTCGATGCGCGGTCTGCGCTTGCTGCGACGGCGGATGTGCATGATGTGGTGCTGATGGATTCGGATCCGGAGTTGCATGAGGGTGGGGTTGATATCCGGTTCCCGGCGGCTGCCAGTAAGTTGAATGGGAAGCTGAGCTTTGAGTGGGTGCTGCGGGCGATTGATGATACGAAACGGGACAGCGATGATCCGCTGCGGGCTGATGGGATGGTGACGGGGCCGATCAATAAACAGGCGTGGGCGATGGCGGGCAAGAAGCGGTATCCGGGGCATACCGAGTTGCTGGCGCAGCGATTGAATGCGAAGTATCACGCGATGATGTTTGTGGGCGACAAGCTCCGCGTGGTGCTTGCGACGGTGCATATTCCGATCAATGAGATCAAGGACAAGCTGACGATCGGGGCGGTGCATACGGCGATTGATCTTGGGCATCAGGCGTGTTTACAACTCGGATATGCACGCCCGAGGATCGCGGTGTGTGGGTTGAATCCTCATGCGGGCGAGGATGGATTGATGGGGGATGAGGAATCGCGGATTATTGCGCCTGCGATTGAGCACGCGGTCAACTCGGGGATATTGGCATCTGGGCCTTACCCTGGGGACACGATTTTCAATGCGGCCATCGCGGGCAAGTTCGATTTAGTGGTTGCAATGTATCACGATCAGGGGTTGATCCCGGTGAAGTTGTTGGAGCGGGATTTGGCGGTGAATGTGACGCTGGGGTTGCCTACGGTGCGGACGAGCCCGGATCATGGGACAGCGTTTGATATTGCAGGCAAGAGGATCGCCGATGCGGGGTCGATGAGCAATGCGATTGATCTGGCGGTGAAGATGGCGGCGGATGTTGGTGATATCGCTCGGCGATAGATTGGGAGTGTGTATGCGAAGGGTATGGATTGGCTTGGGGTTGGTGGTGTTGAGTGGTGTAGTTTATTTTGTCATGACTGTGCAGGTGGGGGGTGCGTCCGGATGGGTGAGACCGGTGGAGGCGCACAACGAGGCGATTGGGTTGGTGGATATGGATGATCGGGCGTATCCGGTGTTGGCGGAGTTTTTCGCGCGCACGGCTGCGGGGAGTATGCCTTTTACGATCGGGGAGGTTTCGCTGGGGGATGAGGGGTGGGACGAGGTTGCTGCGTGGATTGAGACAGAGGAAGCGCAGGGGTTGATCGCGTTGCTCTCAGAGGCATCGGGGCGATTGATTCTGGGTATGCCTTTGCTTGATTATGAGGATTCGATCTGGGTGAATGCGATGGGGAGTGTGGGGATTTGGGTGGTTGATGAGAGCCGGGTCGGGGTGGGGGAGACGCCATTGATGTTGAATGTGTTGTTGCCGATGGGCGGGGCGATTGTTCAGGCGGGTAAGGCTTTGGAAGCCGATGCCTTTGCAGCGATCGAGGCGGGTGACGGGGATCGGTTTGTGCGTGATGTGCAGGTGTGGTCGAGGCTGGCATTGATGGCTGACGAGCCCAAAGTGATGATCGGGCAACTGGTGGGGGTGGTTCAGTTGATCCAGATCAATCGGCTGATCGGTGAGGTGTTGGCTGAGCATCCCGGGTTGATTGATGAAAAGGTGGGGGCGGAGTTGGAGGGGGTCTATCAGTCGGTGATGGATGCTGATGTATTCTCGATGAATCTTGATCTTGAGTACGCGACGATCGAAGATGTCCTTCGGCGGATGGTGGATGATGCGGGGCAATATGATGGGGTTCAAACATTGGCGTTTCTTCCGATGATCGGTGATGATGAGGAGGGGATAATGCCTGAGCCGAGCTCAGCGTTGCTTGAAGACATTGATTCTGATTTGATCGCGGGGTATATCCATTATCGGAAGATTGGGCAGGCGCGGATTGATGCGGTTGCGATGCCTTGGCGAGAGGTCGAGGCGTTGGAAGATGAAGACTCTTGGAGCGATGGAATTACTTCGCCTCAGGGGGAGATTGGGAAGCTGTTGTTTCCGGTTTTGAGTATTGGAGGCGAGAAACTCGGCCGTACGGTGAGCATGTTCCGCACCAAGCATCAGGAGTTGATTGGTGTGCGGGTGGCGTTGGCGGCGCATCGGCATTGGGTTCGGCATGGTGAACCGGCGGTTGGGTTGTCGGAGATTGATGCTGATTTGCTCGGGTTTGAGCCGACGGATGGGTTTACGGGCGGGGCGGTGCAATATCGGTGGGTTGATGGGTCGGCGTTGGTGTATGCGCTCGGGGCCGATGAGGATGATGATGGGGGTGTTGGGGTGGTGCGTCCTGGGGATGTTGATGGGTTTCTGATTTCGGATGAGTATCTCAATGCGAAGTGGGATGGGGATATGGTGTTGTTCCCGATTGGGGAGTGAGATGGGCAAGATCGCGGCTTGAAATATCGAATGCGAGATTGACACCAGCGGAGAACTGTGCAACACTCTGGGCATGAAGCCCACACTTTGACAACCAGACCTTTCGTTTTTATTCAATAAAATGAACACCCACTGCACCTTGTGCGTGGTTGGCTCGGTATCAAATCTCTCCGGATTTCAGAATACAGGTACATATAGATGACAGATACGCACAAGACCTGCTCGGGCAAGAGTGGGGTCGAGGGCCGCGATGATGGTGCTGATCGTGTAGATCAGATCGCAAAGGGCGCTCCTACAAATCAGCAATACGCTCCCGTCGATCTGATTGACAAGGATTCTGGTGCGCTTCGAGAAATGATGGTGATCGCGATCCCTTCGGTGGCGACGATGACTTCGTATACGATCATGGCGTTTGTCGATAAGTTTATGGTCAAGGACATCGGGGAGGACCCGGTGTATATTTCCGCGCAGTCCAATGGCTCGATGTTCGTATGGATGCTCATGGCGTATATCCTCGGGATGAACGGCGTGATCAACTCGTTTGTTTCACAAAATCTTGGGGCTGACAAACCCGAGCGTGGGGCTGCGTATGCGTGGAACGGGCTTTGGGTCGGGCTGATGTTCTTTGTGCTGTTTATGGTGCCGTTCTATTGGGTGATGCCCGGGCTGTTCTCGCTCGATGGCATGTTCGGTAAAGACCCGCAGATGGCGGCGTTGAGCACGGATTATGCTCAGATTGTGCTGTTGGGCGGCGTGTTTGTGATTGCTGCGCGATCGTTGCACCATTATTTTTATGGCATGCACCGCGCGAGCGTCGTGCTGGTGTCTGCGATTGTGGGGAACCTGACGAATGTCTTTGTGAACCTGCTTTTGATCTTTGGTGCAGCGGGGATGCCTGTGCCTGATTCATGGCTCGGGAGCTATGTCATCGGGCCGATCACGCAGCCTATCGCGTCGCTTGCGGGCTCTTTGGGGATCGAAGCGATGGGGATCAAAGGCGCAGCGATCGGCACAGTGCTTGGGAGCGCGGCCGAGTTTGTGATCCCGATGATTTTGTTCATGAGCCCCAAGTACGCTCGGCTCTTTGGTACGCGCAAGGCGTGGAAGGCGAGCGTGAAGTGCTTCAAAGATCTTTTTAAAGTTGGCATCGCGCCGGGGTTGATGTTTCTCAACGAGATGGCGTGCTGGACGATCTTGATGGTGTGGCTTGTGCCTCGCGGCGGCGAAGCGGTAGGCGATGACCCAGTGCTTCACAACACCGTTGGATGGATCGCGCTGCAATATATGCATCTGAGCTTTATGCCCGCTGTTGGAATTTCGATTGCGACGCAGGCGATGGTCGGCAAGGCGATGGGGAGCAAGCGCCCGGATATCGCGGTGGCGAGAACCATGCTCGCGCTCAAGATTACGGTTGGATATATGGGTTTGTGCGCCTTGTGCTTCGTGTTGTTCCGAGAGCAGTTGATCAGTGTGTTCATCAATGAAGGCACACCTCCCGATGAACGGGCTCGGCTTATTGAGATTGGCGTGGTCATCATGATCGCGGCAGCCGTGTTTCAGGTGTTCGATGCGGTGGCGATCACGCTCGCGGGTGCATTGCGTGGTGCCGGCGATACAGTGTGGCCCGGCGTAGTGACGATTGTGTTGTCTTGGGTGTGTATCCCTGGGATTGGGTATCTTCTGATTGTGACGATGCCACAGTTGGGGTCGATTGGCCCTTGGATCGGGGCTTCGTTGTACATCATTTTGCTTGGGATATCGCTCGGTTGGCGATTCAAAGGCGGAAAGTGGAAGACGATGTCGCTGGTGGATGCAAGCGGTGATTCTTCACAATCGGTGGATATTGACCCATTTGACGATGTGATGCCCGATCCGACGATCGGTGTGCCCTGATTGGGCTAAATCCAGTAGGAATCGTTGTTTGGAGCGGTTTGGTTGGTGGATGGCGTGGCGGACAGGGTGTTGAGGAATCGGTGTTGGATGCCTATCATCACCCTCGATTCAAAAGACTCGGATGCGCCGGGTTATATACCAAAACAGATAGAGATCAGGTGAACTGATCAGGAGATCTATATGACGACCGATCCCATGGATATGGTGGTTGGTGCTTCGGGCACCTCTTCAGTCGATTCAAGCGCTGCCACCGCGTTGCTGACCAGCGCGAGCGAAGTGCTTGCAACAGGCGATCGCGATGGCGCGATTGATGCCTACCGCAATGCATTCGCAGCCGACCCGAGCAATGTTGAAGTTTGTTTCCAGCTCGCATACTTGCTCGATCTCGGCGGCGAAGAAGATGAAGCACTCTCGCTCTATGAACGAGTATGCGAGACTTCACCCGCGCCGATCAATGCCTTGATGAACCTGGCAGTGCTGTACGAAGACATGGGTGACTATGTCCGTGCTGAGCGTTGCCTGCGTCAGATTCTTGACACCAACCCAAACCATGCACGGGCTCGCTTGTTCATGAAGGATGTGATCGCATCCAAGGGCATGGTTGTTGAAGAAGAAAACGAACGCGATGTGCTCAAGCGTCGTGCATTGCTCGATACGCCGGTGACGGATTTCGAGTTGACAGTGCGTGCACGGACATGCCTCAAGAAGATGAACATCCGTTCATTGGGCGATCTGATCCGCATCAACGAAGCGGAACTGATGAGCTACAAGAACTTCGGCGAATCATCACTCGAAGAAATCAAGATCATGCTCGATGCGAAGAACCTTCGCTTGGGTCAGGGTCGTGAGGATGCACATCGCGTCGCTCGCCGCCAGA